>JASHYD010000975.1 GCA_030043175.1 Xanthobacteraceae bacterium
GCGTAGCCGTTCTTGATGAACCAGTCCTGCATGTCGAGCATGCTGGCGATATTGATGCGGCCGTTCGGACTGCGTGCCGGCCACGGGTATTTGTAGAGCAGTTCCGGGCGCCGCTCGGAGCCATGACGGATCAACGCCGCGATAATCGGCTCCTTAACCGGTGCGCCATGGTACCCGTCGCAGTAGTCGCGCACGCCGCGCAGGTAGGCCGTGTAGTAGTTGCGCAGCAATGTGGTGTTTTTCTTCGCCCAATCGGAATTGACCATCACCACGGCGATCGTCATCGGGCTCGGCTTGACGAGCAGATCCGGGTCGGCAAAGCCGACCGCAAGGCCCTGTTCGAGGAATTCCGACACGAACGGCGGGATCACGATGCCGGCGTCGATCGCCTTATTGGCGAAGGCAACCGGCATCTGAGTGAATGGAAAAATCTTCACGTCGACATCGGAAATGGCGAGGCCTGCGGTCTCCAGCATCTTGCCGACTTCATAAGTCGACACCGAGCCGGCGCCGTTGCTGCCGATCACCTTGCCTTTGAGCTGCGCGAGGCTCGTGATCTTGTCCCTGAGATCGGGCCGCAGCATGAGGTTGTGGCCGATCGGCGTCGACACCCGGTCGGCAATGATGATGATGGGAAGGCCCTTCTCGATCGCGTTGAAATACCCGGCCGAAACGCCGCCGGCGATGACCTGCAGACGATTGGTGGCGAGCAGCACCATGGTATTTGCCGAGGTGTCGATATCGTCGATCTCGACCTTGATGCCGACTTCGCGGAAATAGCCCCTCTCGATCGCGATCAGTTCGGCCCCGTTTGAGACCGAGCGGGCTATCCCGATATGGACGGTTTCCTCCGCGGCCGCCGACGCGAAGAGACAAGGGGCGAGGACGAACGCGAACGCCAGCCGGATTGAGCGCAAAACCATTCTGTTTCCTCCGGTCTTCAGCCACCGCCAGCGCTAGGGTCGGCAAAGGCCGCCGGTTCCCTGCCTTGGCGGGCCCGATGACAAGCACCGCGGCCCCGGCGCCCCCTGCCTATCCTTGCTTTGCGGGGGAGGATCGCCACGGGGCGGGCACGGCCGGCAAGAGCGCGCCTTTGCCACCCCTCGCCAATATTTCGGCACACCGGGCAGAGGTTCACGCACGAGGGGTCGGCCTCACAAAGTAGCGCCCGTCCTGGTCGCGATCCAATGCAAGGGTCGTTCGCAGGACTTCGAGCTCGCGGACAATCTCGCGGCCGTCGCGGCTTCCGACCGCGGTCATGAGCTCTTCGAAATATTTCGGTCCGTCATTGAGCGCAGCCTCGATCGAGGCGAAGCGCGCGCCCGCAAAGCGCGGCGGTCCGGGCACGCGGGTTTCCAGGCGGCCGGCGGTGCCGAACGGCCAGGTGAGGTCGAAGCCCGCTTTGGCGCCGACGCGACCGCTCGTGATAGACGGATCGAGCGGCAAGGTGCGCATGCCGGACAGCACGATAAGATCGCGGTCGGGCTGGAACCGGGTCGCCATTGCCCAGTCGATCTGCTCGTCCGACGTGATGTCGATATCGGGATCAACCACGAACACGTTCTTGACGTTGACGAGCGCGCTCATGCAGGCCGCGATCGCGTTGCGCGCCTCGCCGGGCACCCGCTGGCGCAGTGCCACCCGAACGTTGAAGTTTCCGCCGCTCGATGCGGTCGCGTAGACTGCGACTGGCTCGCGTACAGCGATCTCGAGAGCCTTCCAGATCACCACTTCGGTGCGCACAGCAGTGAGCACTGCCGTGTCCGTGCGGCTCATACCGCTCCCTCCGATTGTCGCGGTCTGGAACAAGGCGTCGCGACGCCGCGTAATGGCGGTGAGGTGGAAGACCGGGTTGCGCTTGACTGCGCCATAGTAGCCGAGGAACTCGCCATAAGGGCCTTCGGCCTCGACGTGACCGCGCGCATCGAAATAACCTTCCAGCACCATCTCGGCGTCGGCCGGGACGCGGATGTCGTTGGTAACGCTTTTGACGACGGGCAGCGGACCGTCGCGCAGTGATGCTACGATTCCGAGTTCATCGACCGGCATGCGCATCACGGCGGCGATGTGATCGGCGGGGTGGGCCCCGACCACGAAACTCACCGGCAGCGGTTCGCCGGCAGCAGCGCTTGTCTCGTAGAGCGCGCGCAGATCGCTTGGCGATACCAGGTCGACGCCGGCCTCGCGGCGCCCGCGCAACATCAGCCGACGGATGCCCACATTCGTCCAGCCGGTCCGGGAATCGATTGCGTAATCGATCGAGGCGGAGATGTAGGGAGCACCGTCAAGGCCGTGCTGGAGGTGCACCGGCAGCGCCGTAAGGTCCGCCGCCGCGCCAGCGAGCACCACCTGCTGGACGGGCGCTTGCGTCCGGCCGACCTCCACGATCTGTGGCAGGCCGGCAAGCCGCCGCCTGATTTCCGCCGCGAGACGCTCCGGTGCAACCCCGAACGCGCGGGCGATACGGGACCGGCTCGACATGACATTGGCGACGAGTTCCTGCCGCTCGGGCCCGGCGGCGAGAAAATGCACGGCGCGCGGGTTCCCATCGACAACCTTGGCAATATCGGCAAGCTCGACCGGCGCCTCGTGCCGCTCCAACTCATCGGTGCCGGCAAGACTTTCGATGAAGCGGCGTAGGCGGAAGCGATCGAGATCATGGGGTGCATCTTGCGCGCCGTGCGGCGGCGGCTTCTCGATCACATTCATGTCTGGACCTTGGATTGCTTATGTCGCGTGACTTTACTGCAATCGGCTGTTTGCGCAAATGCTGCGTGTGGATTGGGCCAACGCTAATCCGCCCCGCCCCGAACCCATCTAGGTTTGACGCTCGCCGCGATCGTCCGGTCAGCGGGAGGGTTGAGTGGGCGAATCCGTCACCCGGCACCGCGGGATCGTGGCGCCCTCCGCCACCTCCTTGGCCAGCTCGGCCGTCGAGATGATGGTGCCGGCCGCACCTTCTTGACCGATATCTGTAGGTCGCGGACGAGTGCGGGCGCGGACGGAAGCACCATCGCTTGCCGGCCGCCGATGAGAGCCAGCAAAAGTTCGGGTGCTCAGCATCCACCATTGCGGACACGATCAGAGCCCCGGCGTACCCCGTGATGGAGCCATCGAGCCAGCCTTCGCTAAACTCCGGGAAGGCAATGGTGCCGCGCTTGAGTTTGTCCCGCAATCGTAACTGGTTTCTGTTGCAGCCCGCCCTCGGGCGGACCGCCAATCGTCGCCAATCCAGTCATTGGTGGGGAGCCTCGCATAGTGGTTTAATGCTTGGCGCTGGTGTGGTCGCACGGGTGATGTGGCGCATCGCCTATAGCGGTGCCGCGCTGATCACGGCCAATATCATCACGCTGCGCGATCCTGCGCCCACCGGCCTCCATTTCGCCCCTGGCGGCGCCTCGCTTGCCCGATCGGCAATCTAACCCTGGGGGCGGCCGAATGTGCCCGCTGGGCCCCTGAGGGGGCTCGGGTGGTAGCGGCGCTAAGGGGGGTCACAACCAGGACTGGGTCAATCGACCAACCCTGCCGCGCCCGTGGCCGGCGACACCGCCCGCCCGATGGCCTTCGATGCCGCCACGGATGCTTTAGATGGCGCTGGTGCACTCCAATAACTCTTCCCGCAGGGGTTTGGCCGATCGGCAGGAGGAGTTTTTCCGCCTCCAGATTGCAGAGTCCGAAAATTACAGGCTGACGAGATTACCAAATTGGAATCTGAGCATGAGCAATACTTTGGAAAAAAGGAAAAGCAGGCATGGCCGTTAATTCAGACCATGAAATCTGAACTCGCTGGAGCAGGTGAAAATGCCACCCGAGCCAGGGAAATGCTGACCTGAGAAACGCCGGTTTGATCGTGCTGTTACCCCGCGCGATGCCACGCACCAGGACGAGCGCGTCAACCATGCCCCCGGAGCGCCTAAATCTACTCGCCGAGGCTTTTGCGCCGCCGCGGCGGGGGAAATTTGAATCAACCCGAAAGAGGATCTCGTCTCATGAAAAATTGGCCCATGAATTGAAGTGATTAGGCCGAAGAGTCGGGCGGCGGGCCAAGGGCCTCCTTTTCGGGACTGCACGTCGAGGCCTCATGCGTGAATTTTTGCCTCAAGACGCGGGGCCGGAACATTGATGATGGTGGGGCGGTTGCATGAGTTGACGCGCGTGGGCCGGCAGTTTGCCGCCGTTGTGCTGACCTTTGCCCTTCTGTTGCAAGGCGTGGCGTTAGCGGCTGCGACGGGTCGCCTTGCGGCAAATGCCGCCCCCGATGCAGGCTCGGCGGCCTTCGAACTGTGCCGGCACAGCGGCTCCGTCGACGACAACTCCTTCGCGCCCGGTGGCGCTCCTGAAAGCTCCGACAGTCACTGCATATTCTGCATCGCGGGGGTCAGTTACGCGCTCGAAGCGCCACTCCCGAGCGTGGCATTCCACATCACAATCACGATTGCGCCGTGGATTTTCACGGTGTGGCTATTGCCGGCGCTCACAGTTGACGCCAGTGCACGACCTCGCGGCCCGCCGTCCGCGGCATAACGCCTTGCGGCCGTAAGCTACCGATTTCCGATTCCATCAAGTCACCTCCAGCAACCGCGCGCCGCGTCATCAATGGCAGCGGTCGCGGTTGCATGGACCGCATGCTCGGGCACGTATCAGGAACGAAATATCATGTCTCGTCGCATCACTATTGGGCGATCGTCGCCGCTTCACAACAAGCCTCCTCGACATGCTCGTGCGGCCTTGTTGGCCGCTCGCACCGCATTCGCGTTCCAATGACTGCGGGGAATGCCGATGTCTCGGCCGTATGTGTGCTCGTTGGCGCTTGCACCGTTGATTGCGCTGGTGTCGATTTCCAGCGTTTTTGCCCACTGCTTCGTCGGCGCTCGGTTTCTTCCCGCCACTTTGGCAACGGACGATCCATGCGTCGCGGACGAACTATCGTTGCCTACCGTGACTTGGTCTAGGACGGGAGACGTGCCACCCGCAACGGAATGGGACGTTTCAGCAGAGGTTTCAAAGCGCATCACTGAAACGTTCGGGGTTTCGATCGGCGAAACCTGGACCCAAATCCGTCAGCCAGGCAATCCGAAGCTTGCGGGATTTCAAGACCTTGAAACCACGTTCCAGTATCAGTTGCTAAAAGATGCGCCACATGAACTCGCCCTGTTGGCGGGACTTATTGTCGATTGGGCGGCTCCGGGGCGACCAATTCGGGATTGGGGACGCCCTACAGTCTGGTCACACCAACATTCTATTTTGGCAAAGGGTTCGGCGATTTGCCTGACACGATGTCATGGCTCCGCCCATTCGCGGTGACCGGTCAGGTTGGATACCAAATTCCCACCGACTCGTTCGATTTCAACCTGGGCGTCTCCATTCCCCAGGTGCTGGTCTATGGGGATTCGATTCAATTCAGCATGCCGTACCTGAAATCGGAAGTTATCGATCTTCAACTGCCTGAGTTCTTCAATCACCTGATACCCGTCGTCGAGGCGCAATTTGCGACCCCCGTCGCCAACAATTTCGGCAATCCGTTCATCACAACGGGCACGATCAACCCGGGAGTGATCTGGGTTGGAAGTTATTTTCAGGTCGGGGTGGAAGCCGTGATCCCGATGAATCGGGACAGCGGCAGCGGGGTCGGCGTTCTCGCGCAATTGCACCTTTATCTCGACGACATGTTCCCAACAACGATCGGCCAACCGCTGTTTGGCGGTTCGACGCCTCCACGCAAACCAACATTTTGAGGCCACATCATGCGAACATTTCGTGCTGGATTATCGGCCCTGCTCATCGTGAGCGCAGGGGTCAGCGCCGAAGCCCATGCCTTCCTGGATCATGCTGAGCCGCGAGTCGGGAGCAGCGTTGCGTCTGCGCCCCGGGAGCTTTCGCTGTGGTTCACCCAGAACCTGGAAGCGGCGTTCAGCTCGATCGCCGTAAGCGACAGCACCGGCGCCCGCGTCGATCAGGGAAAGCCTCAAATCGCCGGAAACGTCATGCACGTGCCCCTGAAATCGTTGCCCGCAGGAATCTACCGTGTGCGCTGGCAAGTGCTGTCCGTCGATACGCATACGACGCAGGGCAGTTTCACTTTTCAGGTCGGGAAGTGATGTTTTCTGCGGGCTGTGCTGGGAGGCAAACGGGAGGGTCGTTTGACTGATCCGCTTATTGTTGCGCGGACAATTCATTTCGCGTGCGCAATCGTGATCGTGGGCATTGGTATATTCGAAACCTTGGTCGCGGGGCCGGCGCTGGAATGCGCCACGCCGGCAGCTGTTATTGCAACCGCGTTCCGAG
>JASHYD010000976.1 GCA_030043175.1 Xanthobacteraceae bacterium
TGCTGGAGCTCAGTGACGAGGAAATATACTCGCTACGACGAAGTGAGTGCCCTTTGTCGGTGAAGGGGCACGCGGTGACCATGCACCGCCGCGTGGACCGCCCTCAAGCCCGAGGGCGACGTGGATGAACGCTCGGGCGCATTTGGAGCTCCGAGACTTTGCGCCGAGGCTGCGTCGAGCGCCCCGGCGTAGTGATATTCGTCGAGCTGCTAGCGGGTCAAAGCCCAGGATGATCGCGGCAGGCATATTGAGCAAGTTCCATGTGGAGCGCTGGGCGATCGAGCCGTGTCGTCAAAAGCACGGCCTCCGGCCACGGCAATGGAGGGGCTCACAGAGTAAGTTCCCGGCTCTGCCGAGGAGACTCTACCTTTTTAGATTCTAGACTGGCCGTGGTATCGCGCGGCGACACGTCTGCGTTGCTGTGCCATAGTTAGTTAGTTAGTTAGGACTGGTCGCATGATGGACAAGGACCAGAATGGTGTGGTGTCAAAGCAGGAATTCATGGACTTCATGTCGCAGACATTCGATGGTCTCGATGTTAACGCCAGTGGCCAGCTTGAGCCGAGCGAGGTGCGCCCTTTTACTTCTTCCAGATGGCTCAACTGTGAGTCGCTGGCAATGCAGAGAGGCGTTGTTGTCACCGAGCGGGGCCGTACGGACACCGGCGGGCCTTCGCCCTGGAGGCAGTTCATGACTTCCTGCCTGGCCGGTAAGGTTCGTTAATTCTTGCAGGTCAATGTAGGGTTAGAGAAAAGATCGGCGTCTTCCATTCGATTATTCGATCAAGTGCATCGTGTAAGGGATGAGCGCGGCTGTAGGATCAATGCAGTCGCGCCGTTTTGCGTTCGGCCTGGGCGCGAATTTCGAGGCCGAGCGCCTTCGCGGTCTTGCGGTTGAACAAGGCATCGGACACAGGACTGCAAGGGCTCGGAGCGAACCGCAAAACGTATTGGGATTGCTGTTGACGTGCGTCAATGCTTCCAATGCCCGTTGCTCCATTTTGCTATCTGCGACGATCAACGGAACGAGTCATGGAGAGTTTGTATGTATAAGCAGTTTGGATTCATGGCGACAGCCGCAGTGGTGGCATGGGCGGCGGCCGCAGATGCACACTCATTGCTTCTTCAGTGCAAAAAGATAACCAACGAAGATGTGGTGTGTCGGACAATTACGACCGATGGGAGCTCGCCCGAGACGTAGGGATTCAATTGCTTGCAACGAAGGACTATAAGGTGTTGGCAACTGGAAAATCCGATGCCGCAGGGATGTACGCCTTCAAGATTCCAGACGTCGGGTACCATGTGGTTGCGACGGGCGACAAAGCCCACGTTGCCAATCTAGCAAGTGTGGATATCTGGTAGCGGATTTGCAGCCATTGCCTCAGACACGGTTCGAGTGCGGGAGGGTCCGCATCGGCTCCGCCGAGCCCTAACGCCGCGCCTGTCCGCCGTCGAGGTGAAGCTGCCGCGCGGCAAGCCGATCGGAAGAACGGCGGCCCCCAAGTGCCTCGACAATTCAAGAGAGGGCTCTCGATGAATGCCTCTGATGTCATGATAACGGACGTCACTACGGTGAGACCGAGCACCAAGGTGCAGGAGGTCGCAGAGATTTTCGTCACCAAACGAATCAGCGGCATGCCGGTCGTCGACGATTCCGGCAAGGTTGTCGGCATGATTAGCGAAGGCGACTTGCTCCGGCGATCTGCCGAGGGGTCATGGCCGAAGGTCTGGGGACCGCCCCCTCGCCGCGGTTGGGTGAGACTTTTGATAGATGCAGACGATCTTGATACCGAATACGTCACCCAGCCGGACCGCAGGGTCGCGGAAATCATGACGCACGACATCGTTTCGGCCCAACCCGAGACGTCAGTTTCCGATATCGCTACTCTCCTTGTGCATCACCGGATCAAGCGCGTACCGATCGTCAGAAACGGCAAACTCGTCGGCCTTGTCAGCCGCGCGAATATTGTTGAAGCGCTGGCCGGGGTCCGCCGAAAGGAAAAAGACGTCCTTCCCGAAAATCATGCCCGCGCGTAGCGATGCTGCAATCCTGACAGGATTGATCCGCTGACGAAAACGGTTCTTGGCACGCTCGCAGAAATCGAGCGTAACGCCCGACAAAGGTCACTGAATGATTGGCAAACCCACGACGTGGCAACTTGATGGGACGATGATTGCTGCCAGCACATCGGTCGCAATGCTTTTCCTTTGGGCGGTAGGCAGCGTGAATGCAAGGGGCAGCCAGAGCTTTTATTTGAACACCTTTGCCTCGTTGCAAAAAACACACGCTCGCATCTATCCGCTCAGAACAGGCCATCGACGCGAGACGAGTAGCCTACGCCGAAAATACATGTGTGCGTCGCCATAAGGCGATCAGCGGGATCACGGACCTGCGTTGCATCGGCTCTCGACAAGCCCCCCTTGTGGCCCTACGGCCCCCTTGCGTCCCTTGGGCGTCCGACAGGCAAGGCTGCAACCCATCGGGACCCATGCGCTCCCTCGCTACCCTAATCGATCTTGGCGACCCCATGCGCCCGACGGATCCCCAAGGGGGCTTGCAGAGCAGCCGTGGGGTGGTCGCCGAAAGAGGAGATCCAGCCCGCATTGACTTCATTACGAAGGGCCAATACGAATGACGGAAGGCTGGTCTGAATTTATCTCGCGAAATCAGTCGGTTGGGCCACCGCCTGCCGTTCGTCCTGAACAACGCGCTCGGGTCGCCCGCTTGTTTTCAGGGTCACCGTTGGCTGCTCGTCGGCAACTGGCAAAAAGCTCCGCGTCTTCCGGCAATGCAGAACACCACGAAGTCGCCGGCGCAGGGACTACGTGAGCGGATCGCCGATAGCTAGGTACGTAGGGCGCGACAATCAGGGTACGTTCAAATCGGCTGACTGAGTTGGCCCAGCGCCTGCCCAGGCACCTCAGCCCATGGTGAGACACACCACCATCCCACACGCCGTCAGTCAGCTCCGGTAGGATCGGCCTACTCGCCGTTTTCGCTCGCCGTCTTGCCCATTTCGGATTGACGAAATGGACCAAGCCACATACGAGGCAGGTGACGTCCACAAAGACATCGTCAGCTCCTTCGGACTTATCGTCGTCTGGACCCCAGCCTTGCACACGGTAACCCGTATAGGGGCAGCGGTAGATGAATGGCGGCATCGAGTGGTCTTACGCACTGTCTTGCACGAAAAATAGATAGCAAGTTTGATCGCGATCAAATTTTGCCGTGGCACCCTTGGGCCGCCCACCTACCTCCGCGCCACATCTGCCCGCACTCAAAGGAAAGGGGGCAGGCTGCCATCTTCAACCACTGCCTTGGACAACCAACGGCCTCAGAGCACCGTCTCGTAGGGGCCTGCCAACGCAGCGAAGGCGACCCCTCCGCGGCTGAGCGGAGCCACCTAACCTACCTCGCCCCGAATAGCGCACCAGCGGCGCGCCGCAACGGCTCAGATGTCCAGTTGCTTGCGGCTCCACTCGTGCCCGCAGTCACACGACCCGGTCCTTATAGGGTCAACCACCCCGATTTCCTTGAGGTAATTGAGTCCAGGCTCTCGGAGCGGCGCGCGAGTTTCGAGCGCGCCCTTCATCCACGACTCAAAAGAAGCGAGGCGAGCGACCCACACCTTTGCGACCCCGTCAGGTGTGGGGCCGCCAAGCTTGGCTTGGCCCCACATTAGCCAAGCTAAAGCTACATCATCGGCTTTGCTGGCCTTTCTGCGTTGCGCCAAGTGAACTCGGGCGATGAAAGAGGCCCCGATCGGAGAGAGAAGCGGAGAACCGATCGGGGCTAAGTCAGTCTTCAGTACCTACCTGGCCGTTAGGCCAAGCCAGCTCACACTATGAACCCGGCATTGCCAATCTTTGACATGGATCAAGGACGGCGAACGGCCAACCAGGCGCTACGGCAAGTACACCTACATCGAGTACGCAAGATTTGCGGATGATCTGGTGA
>JASHYD010000977.1 GCA_030043175.1 Xanthobacteraceae bacterium
TCCGTCGTCGCGTCCACATCGTCAACCCCGACATAGCCAAGCCAGCTCGGGGGCGCGCCCATCTGCTTGGATTCCTCGGGCTGCTCCATCATGCCGGCCACCAGATTTTCGCCGGCGGTGAACAGGGTGTAGGGCATGCTCGGATTGGGGGCGGGCTGCGCGCTCCAACCGACCACCTTGGTGTAGTAATCCTTTGCGGCTGCGGTGTCAGTCGTTATCAGCTCGTACCAAACGAAACGGCCGTGAGATGCGGACATTGCAGAACCTCCACTGGCGCCGAGCGGACGCCGTCTTGTTAGATACAATCGCTGGTTCGTTGCAGACGATGGAAGGCATCACGGCGGATTGGCCCTGACGACGCAAACGCGTGACTTCGATGGCGGGGGCAGCGTTACGACAGGCGCGAGCAAAGCACAACTGCGTTCTTTGCCGCCCCTGGGCTTGCCCGCATGGCGCCGCAATCGAATTTGGCCTCTGGCGGCGCCGCTCCTTCTCGCGGCTGGCCGGGACAGGTGAGGGACGCGCGGCGAATATGAATTTCCTGCCCGCTTGCCGGACGGCTGGCGTTTGCCGATGGGTCAGGCCGGCGGGGCCGGCTTGTCGGGCCGCGCACCCCGGGACTCTGCCACCGGGAGAAATATCCGCGTCACGCTGCGGCCGAGCTTTTCGAGCATGACGTTGAGCGCACGTTCTTCCGACCGGGTGGCGGGCCAGCGGAACAGAAAGCCGTGCACCGTCCATATCAGGAGGGCAGTAAATATTGCGGCGAAGATGACGTCGGAGAGGAAATGGCCGCCGGCCACCAAGCGGATGCACGCGAAGGCGACGCCGTATAATCCGGCGGCGGCGAGCGCAATGTAGCGCCAGGGCGGCGGCGCTAACATGGCCGGCGCCGCCATCCAGACTGCCGCGGAGGTTTCGCCGGAAACGAACGAGCAGTTAGAGTCGCAAGCGCCACGCGGATCCCACCACGGCATGAACCGGTATTCTCCACCGAATTGGGTTACCATTCCGGGGCGCGGCCGTGCCCACCCTTCCTTGAGAACCACATTGACAAGCAATCCGGGCCCGAGCGCCAGGGATACGACCAAAAACAGCGCCGCGCGAGTCGAAAGGAGGGAGGGACGCGCCGGCCAGAACATCCTCATTGCCAATGTGACGACCGCGGGCGCGATAGCCGCAATGATGACAAGTGGACCGACCTGACGCACCGCCTCGATCAGCTGATCCAACCGGCGAACTCCCGGTCGGGCCGCGAGATCATAGAAGAATGACGCCACGCGCAGATCAAGCGACGGATCGGCGGCAAAAATAACCCCGGTTAAAGCGCCAAGGAACACCAGGATGATGAGCGACGTGCGCGCCACCGAATGAACGCCCTACTGCAGGGGATATCGAGAGCAACAGCGTCCGGTATGTCGCAAATTTCGCGCTTTCACAACCTTCTGTGCAGGTTCTGCGGGTCGGCGAAGCGGCTGCAGCGGCTCATTGTGGTGAGGAAATCTCCGGGGATACGGGCAATTCTTGCCCGCCGCGCGGTGCAAATTAAATTTTGTTTAGCCGAACATTTCGCCGGTACAGATGTGGTGCAAACTACCGCCGGCCCAGCGCGAGATCGTCCCGGTGAATCATCTCGGCCCGACCCTCGATACCCAGCGCGAGCAGAATATTGCTCGACGGGCGGCCTTTAACCTTTTCGGCATCGGGGGCGTCATAGGCCACGAGACCGCGACCGATTTCCGCGCCATCTGGACCGCGCACGATGACCGCGTCGCCCCGGGCGAACTGTCCCTCGACCCGGATGACACCGACCGGCAGCAGGCTATTGCCGCGCCGCACAGCGTCTACCGCACCGGCATCGATGGTGAGCGTGCCCTTGGGCTCGAGCGAACCGGCGATCCATTTCTTGCGTGACGTTACCGGATTGCCGGGTGTCAAAAACCATGTCGATGCCGCGACCGCTGCGATCGCCCGCAGCGGGTGGTCGACCCGGCCCGAGCCGATCACCATGTGAGTACCCCCGGTGGTCGCGATCTTGGCCGCCTCGATCTTGGTCTGCATGCCGCCGCGGGCCAGTTCCGAACGCGCGGCGCCCGCCATCGCCTCGATTTCCGGCGTGATGCGCTCGACCACCGGGATGAGCTTTGCGGTTGCGCTGCGGGCGGGCGGGGCATCGTAAAGCCCATCCACGTCGGAGAGCAGGACCAGAAGGTCGGCGCTGGCCATGGTGGCGACGCGAGCGGCCAGGCGATCGTTATCGCCGTAGCGGATTTCGTTCGTCGCGACGGTGTCATTCTCGTTAATGACGGGCACGGCCCGCCATTCGAGCAGCTTGGCGATGGTCGAGCGGGCGTTGAGATAGCGCCGCCGCTCCTCGGTATCCCCAAGGGTCACCAGGATCTGGCCGGCACCGATGCCGTGCCGGCCAAGGGCCTCCGACCAGGTGCGCGCCAGCTCGATTTGCCCGACCGCGGCCGCCGCTTGGCTTTCTTCAAGCTTGAGCGGCCCCTTGGGGAGCCGGAGCACCGAGCGGCCGAGCGCGATCGCTCCTGACGACACCACCAGGAGATCGCGTTTGTCCCGGTGCAGGGCAGCGATATCTTCGATCAGCGAAGCAAGCCAGGTTTGTTTCACGCGACCGGCCGCAGCGTCGATCAGAAGCGACGAGCCGACCTTGACGACGATACGGCGGAAGTCATGAATTGTTGGGAGCCTATTGGACATGCCGCTTGAACGATATCGGACGTGCAGCCTTTCCGCGCCTGCCGCATTGGTTGCTGCAGGCGCAGATTTAAGATCGGTAGAGCATACGATCGCCGCAGGCAATCGAATCGTGGAGCCCGTAGGCGATGGGCGCAGTTCGCGCCCTGCGCGATCGTTCGCGCGTCACGGACGCGGCGGTCACCCCCAGAGACTGTTTTCAGTCTCTAAAAGTAATAGCCGCGATTGATGCCGTCGTAGCGTGCGGATTGCATACAGCAGCGTTTGAAATCTGCGCCCAGAGCCGCCCGGACACAGGTCGTTGCGCCCGAACTTCTCGGTCAATTCGACGTCACCATGGACCACGCGTTCACCGCGCCCGACCTTGGTTTCGGACGGGAATGAGTTCCGCCGCTTGCGCGTGGTGCTGAAGGCGGGGCAGGTCGTCGAAATCGCGATGCTTGCGTATGGCACACCTCCACAGTTATGCGGGCGCCAATTTCGCCGCGCCGCCCCTCCTATCGTGTCGCCGCCGCGCAACCAAATCCCGTTTGCGTCTAACCTCTGGTGAACCGACCCGGACCCCGTCACGCTGCCTTCTCGCCTTGCCCCGGCGCGAACCGCCCGTAGAACCTCTCGTTCCGCGCCGCCATATCGAGCAGCAATCGTGACGGCGCGAAGCGCGGGCCGTGCTTTGCGGCGAGCCATTCGCACAGCGCCACAAAGCGTTTCATCCCCGTCATGTCGATATAGCTCAGCGTGCCGCCGGTGAAGGGTGCGAATCCGAAGCCCAGGATCGAGCCGACATCGGCCTCGCGCACATCGGTCAGTACGTTTTCCTCGAAGCATCGTGCGGTTTCCAGCGCCTGGATGCCGAGCAGACGGTCTTTGAGCTCCTGCACATCAATGGTATCGGGATCGAGCTTTGAGGGTTGCAGCTCCGCGAGCCCAGGCCACAGTTTCTTCGCGCCCCGTTCCGGATAATCATAAAATCCTTTGCGGTTCTTGCGGCCGAACCGGCCGCGTTTCTCGACCATCTCGGCGAGCAACGCCTTTTGGCGGGCATCGACCGCCGCCGTGCCGAGATCGTCTTCGGTGGCCTTCAAGATCTTCCAGGCGAGATCCACCGCGACTTCGTCGTTGAGCGCCAGCGGGCCGACCGGCATGCCGGCCATGCGGCCGACATTCTCGATCATGGCAGGCGGCACACCCTCGGTGAGCATCAGATGGCCTTCGCGAATGTAGGTGCCAACCACGCGCGAGGTGTAGAACCCACGCGAATCGTTGACCACGATCGGCGTCTTGCGGATCGCCCGGACATAATCGAGCGCTGCCGCGAGCGCGGCATCGCCGGTGTTTCGTCCGAGAATGATTTCGACCAACGGCATCCGCTCGACCGGCGAAAAGAAATGAATGCCGATGAAGCGCGACGGGTCCCGAAACTCCCGTGCGAGCGAGGAGATCGGCAAGGTCGAGGTGTTGGAGCCGAACATGACGTGATCGCCCATGGCGGCTTGCGCCTTGGCGTAGGCGTCATTCTTCACGGCGCGATCCTCAAACACCGCCTCGATGATGAGGTCGCAGTTGCGTAATGCCGCGTAATCCGTGCTTACGGTGATGCGCGCCAGCAGCGCGTCGCGGTCGGCCGCAGTGGCGCGGCCCTTGTTGACCTGCTCGGTGATGAGCTTATGGGATTGCGCCTTGCCCTTGTCGGCGGTCTCCTGGTCGCGGTCGATGAGCACGACATCGATGCCGGCCTGGGCTGTCACGTAGCCGATGCCTGCGCCCATGAAGCCGGCCCCGATGACGCCGATGCGTTGGAATTTGCTCGGCTGAATTGCCGCGGGACGCCGCGCCCCCTTGCCCAGCTCCTGCATCGATACGAACAGCGACCGCATCATGGCGGCCGCCTCGGGCGAGCGCAGGATCTTCGCGAACCAGCGCGACTCGACCTTGAGCGCGAGGTCCATCGGCAATTGCAGACCTTCGTACACCACCTGCATGATGGCCCGCTGGGCCGGATAGTTGTCGTAGGTTTCGCGCCGGTAGATCGCGTTGGCCGCCGGGAAAGTCATCATGCCGGCCTTGGAATAGACGGACCCGCCGGGCAAGCGAAAACCGTCAACGTCCCAGGGGTTCTTGGCCTTGCCGCCAGCCTTGATCCAGTCCTTGGCGGTCTTGATGAGATCGTCTTGGGGCACCACGGCGTCGATCAGCTTGATCGCCTTGGCGCGGTCGACGCGAAGTTGATCGCCTTTGAGGAGAAATTGAAGCGCGTCCGCTGGCGCAAGCATACGGGAGACGCGGGTGGTGCCGCCGGCGCCTGGAAACAGCCCGACCTTGACCTCTGGCAGTCCGAGACGGGTTTTCGGATTCTGCGACGCAACCCGATAGTGGCAGGCGAGCGCAAGTTCGAAGCCGCCGCCTACTGCCGTGCCGTTGAGGGCTGCGACCCACGGCTTTCCGCAGGTCTCGATGCGGCGGTAGAGCAGCGACAGCTTGCGGCTTTCTTCGAAGAGGCGCAGCGCCGCATGTTCCTCGCCCTCATCCTTGGCGAGTGTCGCAAATGTGCGGCCGAGCGATTCCAGGAGGGTAAGGTCGGCGCCGGCGCAGAACGTTTCCTTGGCCGAGGTGATCACCACCCCCTTGACCGCAGCATCGGTGGCAAGCCGCTCGACGATGGCCGATAACTCTTCGATGCCTTGGAGCGTGATCACATTCATGGATCGATCGGGCACATTCCAGCTCACAAGCGCAATGCCGTCGTTGCCGATGGCGAGTTCGAAATTCGTGTAGGTCATGGATTGCTCCTACCACTCTGGCCTCGCTGACCCGATACGTTCGGCAGAGGCTGATACACCCACGAAGCTGTCATCGCCCGGCCCGCCTTTGCGAAGATAGCGCGCACCCGTTTCATCCTGCTCCATACGCAGGTCGATATCGGGATATTCAACGCGCTGGCGCGGTGCGCGGATGCCGACCCCCACATAGACGGTATCGCGGTCGGACCGATTCATCAAACGGCCGTTGGCGACTCCGGCCTTGAACCCGGCCGCATCGCCCGGGCGCATGACGACCTCGCCGTCGTCTTCGCATAGCACAACCTCCCCAGCCAGCACGTGGGCGAACTCATCCTCAGCCGCATGCCAGTGGCGCTGCGAGGATGCCACCCCGGGTTTCAACGTCGTTAGGTTGATTCCCAA
>JASHYD010000978.1 GCA_030043175.1 Xanthobacteraceae bacterium
CCTGTCCCTGACGACACTTGCCGGCGTCGCCGGTCTGTCCGAGTCGCGTCTGATGCGCGCCTTCACGGAATCGCTCGGAATCGCGTTGCGGCTCTATATTCTGTGGCTGCGCGTGCAGCAGGCGTGCAGCGAACTGGCGGAGGGCGCGAGCGTCACCGAAGCGGCCGTGCGGGCCGGCTTTTCCGACGCCGCCCACCTGTCGCGCACGTTCCGCCGCATGCTCGGAACGACGCCCGCGCGAGATCGCCGCCCGCCGCCGGGTGGCGCAGGGCGCTGCGGTCGAGGCGCGTTGATCGAGCACAGTTAGGTCCCGTCCAGAAATAAATGCCTCAAACTGTCGTCGCTTGTGGAAAGGCCGCAGCGCTTGGGATCGCCGCGGGCGCCCCCCCTCTTGCGGGCAAGGGATTGACGCTCAGCGCGACCAAGGGGGCTCGCACTTGATGCCTTTGCCTTTGCGGCAGCGCCGTTCTTGGCGGAATAGAATGTGCATCCGCCGCCGCTGCCAAATGGTGGTGCGCGCCGCGGCAACGCGCCACCGCTTCCTCGGGGGCGGTCGATGCATCCGACACGCCCTTCAACTTTGTAGGTGCCGGCGCCTTGCCGGCCCCTTACGTCCCAGCTACGACATCCGTGCCTCGGTGGGGCGGCGGTCGCCGCACATTGCCAGCGCCTCGGGTCGACCTGCTGAAAAAAATGATGATCTACTCGCGACCGCTCACGCTTTACGGACGGCCGCCAACGCTAAGGGCTCGTCCATAAACACGTGAATCGCTCGGGTGTCGTACCCCGCGAAAGGAGCATCAGGCAACCACGCCATCATCGGCTTTGCCTAATCAGGTCACGTGATTACTGGATCGCCCGCTAGGCTCGCTCTTGGTTCCTCACTGGAACTTTCTGAAGCACTTTGCGGTTGAGCTCTTATGCGTAATCGAGTTTCCAGCAGCCCACCGGCCTGGGTCGAGTGGTTTGACGCGTTTGCTCACAAGACAGCGACGCTCTGCGGGAAGCCCGTTGTGTTTCTGTCAGCCGTCATCTCTGTCATCGTATGGGCGTGTACAGGTCCGTTATTTGGATTCAGTGATACCTGGCAGCTCGTCATTAATACAGGAACGACCGTCGTCACATTTCTCATGGTCTTCTTAATTCAAAATACTCAGAACCGCGATACTTTGGCGGTGCAGATTAAGCTATCCGAGCTTATCATTGCTGTTAAAGGCGCCAAGAATCAGCTTGCTTCAGCAGAGGATCTCTCCGAGTCAGAATTGGAAAATCTTCGTAAAGAATATCACGCTCTTGCCGAGCGCGCGGAGAAGGCCCTGGAGGTTCGGCGCAGCAACAAAAAACCGCATCTGGTCGAGTGAGTTGCGCCGCTTCTTCTTTTGGGAGCACACCGCCAGCACTGCGGCCACGAGCGCGTGGTCGAATGCGATTTTTCTTCTATTCGCAACATTTCCGATGGCGGCTGCGACGCCTGGTAGGCAGACGCCGATTTCGGCGCCCGTGCCGTCCAGCAGCGCAACGGGCGAACACCGTCACCGCCCAGTGATACGGGGACGATTATGCGGATGGGGCGGCCTGGAAATGCTTCGCACGAAGGACACGCGGTGCGACCGCCGCGCCCGTGACGAGCGTCGCGATTGCGGCTCGGCAATGGACGGATCGATTCATCGAAGATGGACGCACCACCCTGGAATGCCGATTAATTTCGCCTTTGCGACGGGTCATCGCCGTATCGCCATCAGCTTCGTGACCGGCACCCTGAAACCTCTGCGCGGCCTCCACAAATCCTGACACGAGGCGACGGGCGGTTGAACACCGTCAGATGATGAGGAGTGTTTAACCTCGCCCGTAACGAGAACCGGCATGGCCCGCCGATCGCGGCTCTGAGCACCCCTCAGGCACCTCCTCGTCTAAAGCTGTCGCGCCCGCAGCCGCCTGGCAACGCGGTCGCTGTCCCGGAGCGCGACAGCAAGCCGTTCTTGCGCCTCGGATGACAGCGGTTCGGGCGGCAACCATGAAAACATACGGCCGGCGCACTCGGCGTCGGCGCTGGCTTCCAGAGGCGCCCATAGGGGCGTGGCGGCGGCGTCGTGAGGATCTCTCGCAACGGTCGCGGTTGATGGCGTTCGAGCTTTTCGAGCCGGCGCAGTCTCGTGATCATTGGTTCTTCTCAAAATAGCAACGCTCGCGATGGGCGGGCGATGGGAAAGTTTTTCGGGGTGGCGAGCGAGCGTCCGGTGAGGCGTGTCGAACCCCTGCTACGGTCCTTAAAGGGGGAGTAGGGCCCTCCGGTCGCCGGCTGCCACACACGGTCAAAGGCGGTCACCGCTCGGACGTTTCCGGGTCGCCCGGCCGCGGCGCCTTTGCGCGTTTCCGACGCTGCCGCTCCCGTATTCCGGAGCCATGCTGTTTGTCATGATGAGCGCCCATAGGGTTATCGCAAAGTCCACCGCCATCGTTAAGGATACGAGGGATCAGGTACGCCCAGCGGTATTACGGCCGTCGAAAGCACGATCGACGAACAAACGCGCGCGTCCAGGCGGCTCTCCGGCGTATGGTGCTGGGAGCTGCCTGTGGCGTTGCATCGGTGCCGCAGCACGGTGAGCGAGCCCCAACAGCTTGTCCACTCGTTAGCTGTTGGGGCTTGCTTTTGTGTGGTGGCTTCAATTGAATTGACGGGGCGTCGCCGGGCATGCTTGCTTGCGTACGAGATCACCTCGCAATCCAAGTGGTACCGCGCCCATGCCCAAACTCTACGAAGCCCTCGCAGAAGCATTCTTTGCGGAGGGAGTCGACACGCAGTTCGTCCTGATGGGCGACGGCAACATGCACTGGTCGACCGCTTTTGCCAAACTGCCTGGCGTACATACCGTCCACGTTAGACACGAGCACGCCACCGTAGCGGCGGCGACAGCCTACAACGTAGCTGCCGGCAAGGTCGCCGTTGCCTCCGTCACCTGCGGTCCTGGCGTGACCCAGGTGATGACGGCGCTGCCGGCCGCGGTTCGCGCTCGCCTGCCGATGGTGGTGTTCGCCGGCGAGTCGCCGATCAACGCCAAGTTCTACAACCAGTACATCGACCAGGCGCCCCTGGTGACGGCGACTGGGGCGCATTACATCGCCGCACATAGCGTGCCGCGCATGATGGACTACGTGCGCGAGGCCTTCCACATCGCCAAATACGAGCGGCGCCCAGTGGTGCTGGGCATTCCCTACGACCTGCAGAAGGTCGAATATATGGCCAACCAGCCCTACGAGACCTCGGCGATGTATCAGCCCAAGGTCGGGCGCATGCACCCCGATCCCGAGATCGTGGCTGACGCCGTCGACCGGCTGGCCGTAGCAAAGCGCCCGATCATCCTTGGTGGCCGGGGCGTGCTGCGCGCCGGCGCACGAGATGCGGTGGTAAAGCTCGCCGACCGGTGCGGCGCCCTACTCTCAAACACACTGCCGGTGCGCGGTATCTTCGACGACCATCCGTTCGGGCTCGGCACCACCGGCAGCTATTTCACGTCGTTGGGTAGGGAGATGTACCAGTCCGCGGACGTTGTGCTCGCGGTCGGCACGAGCCTTTCCTACTACGTGGGTGGCGGGCACTACTTTGCAAGCGCCTGCAAGATCCAAGTGGACGATGCTCCACGCGGCTTGCGCGATGGGCAGAAGGCCGCCGACATCTACGTCAGATCAGATGCGCTCGTCGGCGTCGAGACAATCCTTGCCGGTCTCGACAAGAAGTTGGGCGTTGGCAAACCGACCGCGGCTGCGGTTCGCTCGAAAGAGCTCGCGCATCGCATCGCGACCGAGCCGCCGGACTCGATGCCATTCGAGATCACGGCTGGGCTGCTAGATCCTCGCGAAGTGATCCGGGCAATCGACACCGTGGTTCCAAAGGACTGGGACATCGTCGTCGGCGGCGGCCATCAAGCCTATTTTAACACCCAGATGCGTGGCAGGCCGGCAGAGCGCTACACCACGATCCGTGAATTCGGTGCGGTCGGCAACGGCCTGTCGTATGCCCTCGGGGTTGCCGCTGCGCGCCGGCAGGGTCGCGAGGGCAAGATCGTGTTGTTCGAAGGCGACGGTGGGCTCTTGTTCCATATCCAGGAACTCGAGACGATCAAGCGTCAGGGATTTCGCATCCTGATCTGTGCGATGAACGACGGCGGATACGGCTCGGAGTTCCACAAGCTGCGCGCCGACGGCCTCGACGATGGCTTGGCCGTGTTCGGCCGGCCCGCGCTCGAAAATATCGCTCGCGGCTTCGGCCTGTGCGGCCACGAGATTCGCGATGTGTCGGTAATCCCGAAGCTGTTCGCCGACTTCGTCGCGCAGGGCGAAAGCGAAATGTGGAACGTCCAGATCTCCGATAAGGTCACGGCACCGGTCATCCGGCAGACCATCAAGCGCGGGCACGGCAATATGTGAGCATGTCGAACAGGTTGGCCCTTTTGGTTGCATGCAGGTCGATCTTCTGCGCCGCCAAACGGCTCGATCCCTTGGGTGACGACGCAAGTAAGCGGAATGCCGAGCTCGCGGGCGACACTTTGGATATAGGCCTAAAACTCGAGCTTCAGATTCATGGCAGACGCGAATAGAGAGGAATGTAGAACAACGTTGGTTTAAGCACTCGCATCGTCTATGGCGTAAGCCGCAAAGAGCTGCCGCAGCGCATCGTGTTCTGGCACCCGCTGCTGGGCCAGACCGAAAGGCTCGCCCGAACGCCCCGTTGCAGGCCGGAGGGTTCGGTCTATCGCGACAATGGGTTGACTCGGCGCATTGCGCCAGCGCCTTGCCAATTTTCCGCAGGACATCTGGCTCTACGAGATCGCGTGCCAATGGGCGCGCTTCGGTCAAGAGCAGACGTTCGTCGGTCGGTGCGGCAATGTCGGCGACGATATTGGCTCGCGCAGCTTCACCGGCGCGACCGGCGCGCCGTTATGCAGCCCGCCTTCCCGGGGCTTGCGCGCAAGCACGCACTCTGTCACGCGACGCTTAAGCGACCGTCACCGCCACGACGTGAACGGCGTTTCGGGCTTTCTCGATGGGCTGCGCCGCGCCGCACGTGTCGGTGGCGCGGGCGGCGAGCGTAAAATCGCCAGGACCGCTTGGCTGCCAATCGAAGGAAAAACGCTGCCAGGACCATTGCCGGCGCGGCTCGAGCCGCGCGGGCGACCAGCTCCTCCCGCCGTCGAGGCTGACCTCGGTCTTCGCGACGCCTGCGGCGGCCCGTGCCCATCCCCAGATTTCTATCGCTGACGCAGCGAGCGGACCCGGCGCGGGCGCGACGATGAAGGATTCGGGCGGCGCTTCCCACACCGGGCGCGTACCGCCGGTTACGGGGTCGGGATCGTTGTAAAGCACGGTCGTGAAGGGGCCGGTTGCGCGTCCGTCGCTGACCTCGAGCCGCCACAGCCACTTCACGGTGTTTCGTTCCGTAGTAGCCGGGGACGACTAGCGCAGCGGGTGACCATGTTCAGGTAAAAGAGGCTCGCCATTGATGGCGTAGGCCAGCAGGACACTTCCCTCGGCGAGCCGCTCAAGCGGCATGTCCTTTACGTACCATTTCGCGC
This sequence comes from Xanthobacteraceae bacterium, assembly GCA_030043175.1. Next base: position 5,571 of record JASHYD010000978.1, read on the forward strand.
TCACGTCGTCGTAGCGCCCATGGTCGAGGCCATAGGACCACAAGAACCGGGCTTCCGCGTGTACGCCGCTTGCCCGCAGCAGGGCGGCGAGATCGGCGCCACGCCAGACCACGTTGGCGACGCGCCGCACCGCGAGGTCGGGGCGTCGTGGTGCACCGGCGCATTGGTGGAAGGTTTCGACCTCGCGCGCCGGCAACCGCATGATGTCGTCGAGTGTTAGCGACTGAGGCCGTGCGACAAGGCCCGCGATCTCAAGCCGCCAGGCGGCGGCGTCCGGCCGGGGGATTCCCATATGCGCCAGTACGAAGAGGTCGCGCTGTGGCGTCGTCGACTCGATCACCTCGTGCGGCCGGCGTTCGTTCGAGCGATGATAACGCGCGGGGTTCATCGGCGCCGCAAACGAAGGCGCAGCTCGCTCGTGAGGAAGATCGCTCGTCATGGCTGCCGCACGAGCAGAGACAGCGCCGAATTCATCGGATCACAGCGAGCATTTTGGCTGGCTCCTCGCCTGCGTCCACCTAGAAGCTAGGGGCGTTCGACTAACACTGGCAATGGAAGTGGTCATTCCAATGACAATCAGGAGGGGCTACCGGAAGGGGCGGGCGAGGAAGCAAAATATTCAGTTCTCGAAGACTATGTTTCATTGAACCGGCGAAATAGCCCATCGACGCGATCATTGCCAGCCGATACATACCGGGCGTGGCAAGTGATGGCCAGGCGCAGCTGCAATAGGCGCCACAACTTTCCAAAGTCCGCGCTAGAGTGGATCTGTCGTTCGAATGCCACCAACGATGAGGCATAAGTCGAACCAGCGAGCTCGAACAAGTACCCTCGTTTTCAGGGCGACGCGGATTACAACGAATCTCGCTGTAGGGTTCCTGCAGTAAGATCGATCAACAACGAGCGCAAAGTATGTGAGGCCGTCGCGCGCGTGGCGAATCGTCAATAACCCACCACGCCACAAGCACGATGTAGTCACCGCCGTTAAAAGCCGCTTTGGCCTTGCTCCTCCCTACGACGAGGAGCAGAGCAATTCCCAAGATTAGCCAGCGACCGCCTTGGTGAGCAGTCGACTGGTTTCATGCTTCGGAGGGCGCCGCTCAAGCACACAGACCGGGGCCGGAGGAACCATATTACGCTGGTTAACCACAATGACGCTGCGTAGAACGATAGAACGGCCAGCACGTAAACAATTTGCTGTGGGTCATGTAAGTGGTCCGGGTTGTACCGCTGGACTGAGAAGGCGAAGATCATCCGTGCTTTCCAAGCAGATCCACAATGCGAGCGTCGGCAAGAAACGGTAAAGCCCTGCTTGAAGCGCTTCCGCGATGGGTACTCCACGCCAAGCATATCCTGGAATACGAAATAGATCGCGATACCCTCCGCAAACGCCTTCAGAACCTGTACTTCCAGGGTTACGGTCTGATCACCAAGCTCGACGTAGTTCTGTCCGACGGGGAATCCGATCGCCTGAAGACCATCATAGCGTTTTGCGATGGTCGGCAGTGAGTTGCCCACAATTGCCGCCAAGGTAATCGGGGATAGCAACTCCCAGAGCCAGCAGGAGAAAGTTTCGCTGCAGCACCGAAAAGGAGAGGTTTACGAGTTCGCCAGTGCGAAACCTTGCGCTGAGCTGAAGCCGTGGTCATCAGAACTACGCCCCGCGAATTCCTTTTTAACTCGCTTTGAACTGATTAGCGACACCAGCCCCGTGCGGATTGGCGTCAACGTTTCCCGCCCCACCGTCGGTGAAGGCTCGATACCAGTAAAAAGGCATGGTTCTGACCGATACCGAGCATATCTGCGGAAACCGGGCCTTGGCTGTCTGCGTTTGGGGCCTCGTAAGACGTGGAGCCGTCATATGCCGACCATCAGACAAATCGTATTTGGTCTCGTCGTTGCAGTGGCTACCTTGTCCCCCGGACAGGTACTCGCCGACCGAGCTCCCAGTCCCGAAGAGCGGTCGCGCATCGAGACGATGCTGCGCAACGAGGGCTTCACAGCCTGGGGCACAATCGCACTCGACGACGACGATGA
>JASHYD010000099.1 GCA_030043175.1 Xanthobacteraceae bacterium
GGTGTGCGAAGCCGACAAGCTGAAGGCCGAGCGGTAGTCCGCCGTCGTCGAGAACTGGTAGCGAGAGCGCCGGGACCCCAAGCATTGAGCCCGGCACAGCAAATACCGGATCGCCCGTGGAGCCGAGACCTGTCGGCGCAGCGCCCGGGGCCGAGAGCGTGATACAGGCGTCGAATTCGTCAGCGAGCGCGTGGTAGATCGCGCGCCGGCGGTCGCGATCCGCGATGTCGCGGCGATAGTCCTCGAGCGTCATGGCCTCGGCCTGCCGGCCGCGAGCAAGCATCGCCTCGCTAAGCTTGCCGGCATCACGCGCCCGGTAGGTGTTGATGGGCCAGCGCGATTCCCAGGCGTTAATGGCAATCGAAAGTTCGCGCGTGCCGCGAATGGCGGTCTCGACAGCGGCGACCCGGTCATGATCGCGGCGACCGACAACCTCGATGCCGGCAGCCCTCAGCTTGGCAAGGGCCCCGTCCAACGCTCGTCTGGCGGCTTCGGTTGCAATTATCCATCTGTCGGTTTCGAGAACCGCGAGCTTGCGCGGTCTCTCAGCTGCCGGCGGCGTTGCCGGACCGTAGAGGCCTGGAAAGCCCGCATCGCCGCCGGCGCGTTGCGCGATCTCGTAGGCGACCTGCCATGCCTCCGGCAGGCTTGCGGCGAGCGGCCCATGCACGCTCTGGGATAGGCCATCATAGCTGCCGCCGCGATTGACGGCGCCGACCGTGGGCTTGAAGCCGAAGCAGCCGCAGAAGCTCGCCGGCCGCAGGATCGAGCCGAGGACCTGGGTGCCGAGCCCCACGCTGATGGCGCCGACCGCCACCGCGGCAGCCGAACCGCTGCTTGAGCCGCCGGGAGTGCGCCCGGTGTCCCAGGGATTGCGGGTGCCGCGCGGCTCGGTGGCGGCGAACTCCGTCGTCACCGTCTTGCCGATAATCACGGCGCCTGCTTCGCGCAGCGCCGCGACGCTTGCGGCGTCCCGCTCGCTGCGGAATCCTTCAAACAGCGGCGAGCCGTTTTGAGTCGGCATATCGATCGTCTCGATGATGTCTTTGATCCCGATCGGCATGCCGTCAATCGCCGAAAGCGGTTTGCCGGCGCGCCAGCGCTTCGCCGACTCATCAGCGGCCGCACGGCCTGCAGCGAGGTTGAGGGTCACGAAGGCGCCGATCGTTGGTTCCCAGGCATCGAGTGCCGCCAGGCAGCGCTCCAGAAACGCGCGCGGCGAGTCCTCGCCGATGGCGAATTTTCTCGTCGCCGGAACATAGGGCCGCATCACCGGCGTCGCGATCTCGGGCGCGTTCATGGCAACTTCTTGCTCTCGTCGTAATAGTGGATCTCGAACAGCATGCAGCCAGCCTCTGATTTGAACGGGCCGTGGTGGACGCCGGGCGGACGGCACGCATAGGTAGGCGCGTGAAACGGCTCGCCGCCGTTGCCCTCAGCGTCATTGCCGACGATGAGGTCGCCCGACATCAGGTACACCTCTTCCCAGTGATCATGAACGAAAGGGGCGGTGGTGTAGACGCCGGGTTCGAACTTCAACAGCCGAGACCGGCTTCCCATCTGTCGGATCTCGTCGAGGTCGCTCGCCAGAACCTTCTGCTTGATGCCGGCCGGATAGCCAGCCGGTGTGTGCCAGCCGTCGCTCATGTCGACGGGGTGGAATTCGAGATGCGGCTTGTTCATCGGCATGGCCGGCCTCCTGACAATGTCGACTCAGCCCAGCACCGGCAGGATGCGGACCGAATAAGCATGGGCGATTGAGCGTCCCACAACCGGGTCTTCGATCTCGAATTCGAAGCGCTCAGTTGGCCGAACGCCGCCGCGTGCCGCGAGCGTGCCGCAGAACAGCAGCGTGTTTTCCGGCAACTGCCCGCCGCCGTCCCTCGTCCCCCCTCGGGGGATGGGGCAGCGCCCGATCAGGTCGAGCGGCGCAAGCATCGCTGCGACCGACCCCTCCTGGTAGAGTTTACGCTCACCGTTCTCGATCACGTGGGCCCGCAGCATGAGTCGATCCCAATGCGGCGCCACATCGTCGAAAGCCCAGAATACTGGAGCTACCGGCTTGTCGCACATCTGCTTGGAGACGCTAACGCCATAGGTTTCCACCAGGCGGTCGGTATGATCGGAGCCGGCGCCGACCCATAGGCGCCCGCCGTGTTGCAGGAGCACGAACTCGACCTCCCCGCCGGAGTGCGCGCCCACCGCCTCGATCTCGGTCGCCGTGGTGAGTCGCAGCGCCGATACGCGGTAAAAGATCGGCGTCGTAGCCGGGCGCTTCACGCCCAAAGCCTCAAGTTCCTTGATGTGCTTCTCGACTGCCGCAGCATCGCGCCCGGTCCAGCCGGCCACGATCGCATCGTCGATGCCGACCTCACCGGCCATCGCGGGGGCGCGGCCTTGCAGCGTGAGACATAACGTCTGGCGGGCCACGGAAACTCCCCTTCGGGATTGGCTGGAAGGCTCCAGAGTAGCAACCCCTGCAGTCGCCCCGCACCGCTAAAAACGCGTCATGCCGGCACCTTCTCCGGGTTCTGCGTCCGCCGGCAAGGGGTCGACCACCAGGGTCGCCCTGAACATCTTTAGTTGGCACGAATCCCATGCGGCAAGCAAATTCTAGCCGGGCGGAAGCGCACTACAAATCCGGCCCGAAGCGGCCCAGAGTTGCACAACGTGGAGGAAGCGAGTTGGGTCGAACCGGTTAATCAGGCTGTCGTTTCGTTTTTGACGCAAAGACCCGATCGCGCCATTTAGGGCCAGACGTGTTAACGATGTCGCTTGACTGTTCGCCCCAACATCGTCTGGTGGAGGTCTTTCAATATGCGCACGCTTTCGCAATCGGCGCACGATTTGGCGACCGGGACATCGAGCCGGCTGCTGGTCGAGGATTGCTTGGCACGCATCGGGGACGCCACCGGAGAAGGCCGACGGACTTTCCTCAAAGTGCACGCGGAGCAGGCGCGCGCGGCGGCCGATTATATCGATACCTTGCGCCAGCATGGAGCGGCGCCCTCGCGGTTTGCCGGCATCCCGGTCTCGATCAAGGACCTGTTCGACATCGCCGGCGACGTCACCACAGCCGGGTCGGTTGCGTTGTGCGACGCTCCGGCTGCCAAGCGCGACGCGGCCGTGGTCGCCCGCCTGCGGGCCGCCGGCTTCATCCCGATCGGTCGCACCAACATGACGGAATTCGCATACTCCGGCGTTGGTCTCAACCCGCATTACGGCACGCCTTGTAACCCCTACGATCGAGCCACCGGACGCATCCCGGGCGGCTCCTCGTCAGGAGCTGCGGTGTCGGTGGCGGACGGCATGGCGGTTGCGGCGCTCGGTACCGACACCGGCGGGTCCTGCCGCATCCCGGCGGCGCTCTGCGGCATCGTCGGCTGCAAGCCCACCGCCAGGCGGATCCCCACCGACGGCGTGCTGCCGTTGTCTTTTACGCTGGATTCGGTCGGACCGCTGGCATCGAGGGTTGCCTGCTGCGCCGTGCTCGATGCCATCATGGCGGGCGAAGAGCCTGATGATCTCCCGCCGTATCGGGTTGACGGACTGCGGCTTGCGGCGCCACAAAACGTGGTGCTCGACGGCATGGACCAGGCAGTTGCGACTGCTTATGCGGACGCCGTGTCCCGGCTGGCAAAAGCCGGGACCAAGATCGTCGATTTGCCGCTTGCCGAGTTCAGCGATATCGCCACTCTCAATCGCTATGGCGGTTTTGCGGCGTCCGAAGCCTATGCGTGGCATCGGCGCCTGATTGAGACCAGGGGCAGCATGTACGATCCGCGGGTGCTGGTGCGCATGATGCGTGGGAAGGACCAGGACGCGTCTCACTACATCGAGCTCATCCGCGCCCGTGCCGACCTGATCGGTCGCATCGCCGCAATTTCCGGCTACTACGACGCGCTTATCATGCCGACCGTCCCGATCATCGCGCCGCCGCTCGCCTGGCTCGAGGCCGAAGAGCAGTTCCGCGCCGTTAACCTTTTGGTGCTTCGCAACACCACGATCGCCAATGTGCTCGATCGCTGCGCGATCTCGATACCGTGTCATCGCCACGGCGACGCGCCGGTCGGGCTGATGCTGGTCGGCGAACACGGCGCCGACCGCCGGCTGTTTGCAATCGCTGCCGCGGTGGAGAAAATCGTGTCCCCAGAATTGAGCGAATCGTAATGGGCGATCTGCTGTTCAGGCTGGCGCGACCGGCGCTGTTTTTCCTCGACCCAGAACGCGCCCACGGCGTCAGCATGTGGGCGCTCAAGCTCGGCTTCGCCCGCACCATGCCGCATCGACCCGACGACCCGATCCTTGCCACCAAGGTGTGGAATCTCTCGTTTCCCAACCCGATTGGCCTTGCGGCGGGGTTCGACAAAGATGCGGAGGTCTGTGACGCCGCGCTCGGGCTCGGCTTCGGCTTTGTCGAAGCCGGAACCGTCACGCCGCGACCTCAGCCCGGCAACTCCGGCCAACGGCTCTATCGTCTGATCGAGGACGAGGCGGTGATCAACCGCTTCGGCTTTAACAGTCGCGCCCTGGGTCCGTTCACTGCAAATCTCGCCCGCCGCCGCGCCCGCCCCGGCATCGTCGGAGCCAATGTGGGAAAAAATCGCGACACCGCCGATGGCGCCGCGGACTACATCGCCGGGATCGAGGCGATCGGGGCTCTCGCGGATTATCTGGTCATCAACATTTCCTCACCGAACACCCCGGGCTTGCGGGCCCTGCAGGCGCGTGAACAGATCGAGGCATTGCTGGCCCGCGTGCAGGAGCTTCGGCCACGCCGAACCGCCGGCTTGCGCCCGCCGCTTCTGGCGAAGGTCGGGCCCGATCTCGACGAGACCGAGTTGCGCGACATCGCACAGGTCGCGCTCGCGACTGGAATCGACGGCCTCGTCGTCGGCAACACCACGACCGCCCGGCCTGCGACCTTGAAGAGCCCCGATCGCAATGCTCCGGGCGGGTTATCCGGCAAACCGCTGTTCGCACCCTCGACCGCATGCCTGGCCGCCATGTACCGGTTCACCGAAGGCCGCATTCCGATCGTCGGATGCGGCGGAGTAGGCAGCGGCGCGGATGCCTATGCAAAAATCCGCGCCGGCGCTTGCCTGGTCCAGCTCTATTCAGCGCTGGTATTCCATGGTCCAGGGCTGGTCAGGCGGATCAAGAACGAACTTGCCGCATTATTGCACCGGGACGGATTTTCATCCGTAGCTGATGCGGTCGGGGCGGATCGGCGGTTGAGTTCGTCTGCGTTAGCTCGCGACGGATAGGGACCGGCTGCGAATCGGAGTCCTCACTTCAGCATCTTTTAAAGATTTTGCAGCCGTACGATCGGATCATTTTCCGTCGGGCAATTCAAGTGGTATCGCGTCCACTCTTCTCTGCACTCAGGCCGCCACTGGTGGACACCTGAAGTTCACCCTTACCGGGTCAACGCTGATTGCGTTTGAGGACGTGCCATTGTGCGCCGTTGAATGATTCCAGACGAAGTTGACCGCGTGCGCGGCAGCCTCGAGCCTCTTTCCCGACGTCTTATCCTTGACGCGGAAGGTTTCGAGGGGAAGCTTGACTTCGTCGGCCATGACGATGCACGTAGTTATTATGTCCCAGATGTCAACTTCAACAAGCTTTTCCACTGCGTTTATGCCCTGTCGTATCACTTGGTTCTCGCAATCAAGTATCGCCGCAAGTGCATCACGCGGCCAATGCTGACGCGCCTTCGCGAGATCACCGAACAGCGGTGGAGAGATTGGCTGGAGCGCTGGTCGAGTTTAAAGGTGAGTCGGACCGCATCCACATTTTGATGTCTCCCGCCACATCTCGACCTGTCCCGCTTCATCAACAACCTCAAGACGACCAGTTCACGGCTGATCCGTCGTGACGTTTCCGATCACCTCAAGCGCGTCTATCGCAAGCCGGTGTTTTGGTCGCGCTCGTACTGCATCATGTCGTGCGGCGGAGCCCCGTTGTCGATCATCAAACAATACATCGAACAGCAAGTCCGCCGGGGCGCCTTTCACGGCCAGCCAAGCGCAAGCGCTCCGGCTGAAGCACCAGGCGACGAACCGGTAGAAACTACGCGATTGAGGTGTCGTCCTGCGCCGCCCCTGATCCCATCCGCTGGAGCACCGTCTCTGGGGCGTTACTTCACCGCGATAATCACCGCCTCGGTGAGGACGAAATCCAAATCGCCGTTGTTCTCCTGCGGGCGCGCAAATGCCCGAAAGGCGTCCGAGCCGTTGCGCAGCATCGACATCAGCTGGCGTTTGGTGGTGTCCCCGACATTCTGTTGATCAGCCCAAGGGCCAAACACCATGGGCTTGTCAAGCAGTTCCAGATGATGTTCGTTGAGCCCCGCCCGCCCCACGAGGTCCCGCCACTCCGTCACAGTCAGACAGCGCACGTGGCTCGGGTCGCGCAGCTTTTCGAAGGCGTTGTAATCGCTCGCGGCAGCAGAGAGCGCCTTGACATCGCCCGCCATGATGCTCGTGTCTGGCGAGACGTTGTCGACCAGGCCGAACACGCCGCCGGGTCGGAGCACACGCGCGGATTCGGCCACAAATGCGCGGACGTCGTCGAAATGGTGAGGTGCGATCCGGCAGGTCACGAGATCGAAGGTGGCATCCGCGAAAGGCAGCGCCTCGGCGTGCATATCGGCGAACGACATGTTGGCGATCCCGCGCTCGCGGGCGAGCCCTCGCGCCACAGCGAGCATCTGCGGGGTCAGGTCGGAAGCCACCATGTGGGCGAGGCGGGGAGCGAGTGCCAGCGCCACATGGCCGGCGCCGGTCGCGATATCGAGCGCAATCCAGGCGGGTTGCGGCGCAGCCAGCTCGACGAGCCGGAGCAGGCTGTTACCCTTCGCATGGGGACGGCTCGTAGCATATGTGGCTGCAAACGCGCCAAACCGTTCCTGGACGAGTGATTTCGATTTCAGTTCCATTACAACCCTTTCGCCCTTTTCCCAAACGCAGGGGCGCCCTGATCCGCGACGTTAACCAACCGCGGCCGCGCGGACAACACAAGGTGTTCATCGGCTGTTCATTAGCAGCAATGCCATGCTTAAATGACAACGGGCCGAGGTAGACGGGCTTAAGAAATTGGACCGATTTACGGAACCGAACGATTGCGACCAGATCGTTCTGGTCGACGCACACGACATCCCGCAGGGGGTCGCGCCGAAGATCGAGGTGCATCGGCGTGGCCTGAAACATCGGGCGCTGTCGGTGTTGGTGCGTGACCCAGTGGGCAATATGCTCGTCCATCGCCGCAATGCCGAAAAATACCATTCCGGCGGGCTGTGGACCAATGCATGCTGCAGCCACCCGCGGCCGGACGAATCGGCGGTCGAAGCGGCACATCGGCGGCTTGCCGAGGAAATGGGCGTGCGTTGCAGGGTCAAGCCGCTGTTCACGACGCAATACCGCGCCGCCGTTTCGAATGGTTACATCGAGGATGAGGTCGTTCATGCTTTCGGCGGCACCTATCAGGGGCCGGTGGCGCCGGACCCGGCCGAAGTCGCTGAATGGAAATGGATGCCGTTCGAGGCGCTCACCGACGATCTGGCGCGCCGGCCGGAACTCTACACCGTCTGGCTTCGCCACTATTTCCGCGAACACTACGACGCCATTGCGGGGTGGATGAAGAGCGGGTGATTTTTGCGGGGCCGGCCCGCTTTGTTTGTCTCGAAAGCCGCCTAGCTCGCGTCGAGCCGAAGCGACGTCAACCACCGCGGGCGGCTTGTTCCGCAAGCCGCAAGGTTGATCAGGGTTAGCTGGGGCTATGCCCCAAGACCCACCCCGGGCCTGCGGGCGGACCTGCCGCACGGGGCCCGTAAGGGCGCGCACATTGGCCGAGCAGCTGTGCACGAAAAGCGGATCGTTCAGCATCGGTAAGGCTCAACGCGTCAACTGCTTTGCCTAGCTCCATCCGGGGGGGCTATGAGCTCATGAGCGGGCGGGGCGCCCGCGCTCCCGAAGACGCTTCTATCAACTCCACCACCAGCGCCGGCGTAACCGGAAATCGCGTGATCCGAATCCCGTAAGGCCGCAGCGCATCCTCGATGGCGGAAATCACCGCCGCCGCCGCCGGGATGGTGCCGACCTCCCCGGCGCCCTTGGCGCCGAGTGGATTAAGCGGGGACGGGGTCTCCTGGTATTGGGTTTCAAACCTCGGAAACGTCGGCGCCGTTGGCAATAGGTAATCGGCAAAACTCACGGTCAGCGGCTGACCGGCATTGTCGTAGGCCATCCGCTCAAGCAGCGCATTGCCAACCCCGTGTGCGATGCCGCCGTGGACCTGGCCGTCGACGATGAGCGGATTGACCAGCCTTCCGGAGTCTTGCAGGGCGACGTAACGCAAAATGCGGACCTCGCCGGTCTCTGCGTCCACCTCGACCTCGGCGGCATGGCACGCATTGGCATAGGCGAGCGTGTCGGTGCGGAAATAGCTTGAGTCCTGCAGTCCGGGCTCCATGCCAGGCGGAAACCCATAGCCCGGAGCGCCTTGCAAGATGCGGGCGAGCTCGCCGAGCGGCACGCTGAGTTGGTGGGCGCCGGCGACGCGTAGTCGGCCGTCCGCAAGTTCAAGATCGTCTTCAGCGACCTCCAGCACGTGGCTTGCGAGCTTTCTGGCCTTGCGGGCTACGGCCCGGGCGGCGAGCAGGACGGAGGAACCGGCCGTGACAGTTTGCCGGCTCGCGAAACCGCCAAGCCCGACCGGCACCGTCGCGGTGTCACCGGAGATCACCTGGACGGCATCGGGCGTTACGCCGAGTTCGCTCGCACAGATCTGGGCGAGCGCGGTCTTGAGCCCCTGCCCCATTGCCGCGGCGCCCGTATAGACGGAAATGCGTCCCGAAGGCGAAATACGCACCATGCCTGATTCGAACGGGCCGCGCCCCGTGCCCTTCATGGCATGCGCAAGTCCAAGGCCAATCAAACGGCCCTGCTCCCGCGCGGCTGCTTGCCGGGTCGCGAACGCATCCCAACCGACGGCGACCTCCACCGCCACCTGGCAGGCGGGATAATCGCCGCTGTCATACACGATGGTTGCCCCTGCTCGGGTCTTGAGCGGCTTTGTGTAGGGCATCTTGGCAGCCGGGATCAGATTGCGCCGCCGCAGGTCGGCGCGATCGAGTCCGAGTTCGCGCGCCGCGATATCGATAAGCCGCTCCATCACGAACGAGGCCTGCGGATAGCCGGCGCCGCGCACCGAAGACACCGGTACCTTGTTGGTCAGCGTGACCGCGACCTCCATGGTGAATGCCGGGATCGCATAAGGCCCTGTCACGGTGGACGCCGAGTTGTAAGGCAGATTTACGTCTTGCAGCGCGTAAGCGCCGAGGTCGTGCAGCAGGCGACCGCGCAGCCCGAGAATGCGGCCGGTAGCCGCGAGCGCGATCTCCATGGACCAATGCTGGTCTCTTTCCTGGACCGCGCCAAGGAAATGCTCGCGCCGATCCTCGATCCATTTCACCGAGCGGCCGATGAGCTTGGCGGACGCTGTTACGGCGACGTCCTCGGCGTAGACGCAAAGCTTCGGGCCGAAGCCGCCGCCAATATCGGGCGTCGCGACGCGCAACCGGTTCTCATCGATGCCGAGTGACGATGCAAGCGAATTGAAGAGATCGTGGGCCTTCTGGGTCGAGGCATAGACGATCAGCGAGCCGTCCGCACGGCGGTATTCTACCGCAATGCCACGACCTTCGATCGAATGCGCGGCACCGCGATGGGGCCAAAAGGTCTCGCGAAAAATATGGGCGGCATTCGCGAATGCGCCATCTATGTCGCCGTAGCCGAGCCGGTAGGAGGAAATCACATTGGATGCAACCTCGCGCCGCACCGGCGCGGCGTCCGCCAGCGCGGCTTGGCGGCAATCGCCGGCGGAAGGGAGCACCTCGTAATCGACCTCGACCAGCGCGGCGGCGTCCTCCGCCACATACCGGTTGACCGCCAGCACGATCGCCACCGGCTCTCCCACATAGGACACTTCGCCATCGGCGAGCGCGAAGGCCCAGCAGCGCTCGAGCGACGTGCCGGAATTCGATGTCCGCACCATCCGGCGCCTCGCCATTGCGGGCGCGAGATCGTCAAGCGTGAGCACCGCGAAAACGCCCGGCAGCGCCAGCGCCGCGGCGGCGCGGACGGCGCGGATGAGCGCATGGGGATGCGGGCTGCGAACGAAGGCGGCGTGGAGCGTGTCTGCAATCGCCACGTCATCCACGAATCGGCCGTGTCCGGTGAGCAACGCGTGGTCTTCCAGGCGCGGCAGACGCAAACCGATCATTTCAATTCACGATCGCCTTGGCAGCTTTGAGGATAATGTCTTTAGGGGTGGCGTAGACATCGGCGAGCAGCCTCTCGATTTCGCCGGCCGATACCGGGCTCACGTCCGCTTGCAATTTCTCGGCGTCGGAAAGGAACTCCGGGTCCTTCATTGTGGCATCGAAGGCGGCGATCAGGGCGCGGCGGCGGTCGTCCGGAATGCCGGGCGGCGCCGCATAGGGGCGCGCCATGCCCTGGCCGGCCAGGATAAGGCGGAGCATCCGGGCTTGCTCCTCGCTCTTGGCGAGGTCGGTCACGGCCGGAACATTGGCAATGTCTGGCTCCTTGCGCAGCCCGAACTGCACGGGCAGCTGCACCTTTGCGGTCTTCATCCAGTCGGCATGCCGGGCCTTCGCGGTGCTCCACGAGATG
>JASHYD010000979.1 GCA_030043175.1 Xanthobacteraceae bacterium
GGCTGGAATTGACAGGAGTTTGGCCCGTTTTGATGGTAGCAGGCGGCGGCTTAAGTCTTCGCTTTTCCGGATTTGTTGCGGTTCGCCTGTGTTTGCTGTTCGCCCAGGTTTTTCGTCACAAAGGATTGGCGCTATGAATCGCGTCTATTTGGCTACGGGATTAAGTCTCGCGTTGGCGGTGAACGGATGGGTTGCTGCAAATGCCAGCGTGCCGCTTCCAGCGGTGCAGCAGGCGAGCGGAATTTCCACGCTAGCGCCGGTTCTCAGGAAAATCACTCCTGCCGTGGTCGGCATCTCCGTCAAGAGCCGCGCGGGAGACGGTAATGCCCAGCAACGCAAACAGCGGGATGCCAAACCCGTGGCAGCCGACCAGCAGGCGCGGGCTGCCGGGTCAGGCGTGATCATCGACGCGGCCCAGGGTGTCGTCATCACCAACAATCACGTCGTTGACCATGCCGAGGAGATTACTGTTCAACTCGCCGACGGCCGGGAACTGGCCGCGAAGCTGGTCGGGGGCGATCCGGATACCGACATTGCCGTCATCAAGGTTAGTCCCGAAGACCTGACAGCGATTCCGGTCGGCAATTCGGAGCGGATCGAGGTCGGCGATTTCGTGCTGGCCATCGGTAATCCATTTCTGATCGGTCAGACTGTGACTTCCGGAATCGTCAGCGGATTGAACCGGACCAACGTCGGGCTTGAGCAATACGAGAATTTCATCCAGACCGATGCAGCCATCTATCCGGGTAATTCCGGCGGCGCGCTGGTCAATCTCCGCGGCGAGTTGATCGGCATCAATACGGCCTTCGTCGGGACGGCAAGTTCCAATCCAGGCATGGGCTTCGCAATTCCCGTCAATATGGCGCGGGTGGTGACCGATCGCATCCTGGAAACGGGCGACGTCCGCCGCGGCAAGCTCGGCATCACCTTCGAGGATCCCACTCCCGCCTTGGTGCGCGAGTTCAAATTCCCTGCGGCGCCGGCTTCACCGATCATCACCAAGGTTGAGTCGGGCTCTCCCGCAGACCTCGCCGGCCTTAAGGTTGGCGACGTGGTAACGGGTGTCACCGGAACGCCGGTGCGTGATACGTCTCAGCTGCGCAGCCGTCTCGGTCTATTCTGGGTGGGCGATACGGCCGAACTGACCATAATGCGCAGCGGCAAGCCGACGGTAGTCCGCGCCACCATCACGGATCCGCAGCGCGGCAAGCCGAACTAGCGCGGCCCATCGCGGCTGTCACATTTGCTGAGTTGCGATCTTTAGAAATGGCGAGGGGGCCGACCTGGCCCCTAGTGCAGCATTCCCAAAGCACGCGGCAGCCACAGTGATATTTCCGGGATGTAGGTGACCATCACCAGAAACGCGAGCATGGTGCCGAGCCACGGCAGCACTGCTATGGTGAGTTCGGTGATCCCCATCTTGGTGATGCCGGACGCGACATAGAGATTGAGCCCGACCGGCGGATGGCATAGTCCCACCTCCATGTTCACCGCCATCAGGATACCAAGGTGAACCGGGTGCACGCCGAGCCGTGCTGACATCGGGAACAGGATCGGCGCCATGATCAGCACGATCGCGGCGGGGTCCATGAAGTTGCCAGCCGCCAACAGAACGATGTTGGTGACGAGGAGGAACCCGATGACGCCAAAGCCCTGCGCGGTCATCCACTCAGCCATCGATTGCGGAATCTGCTCGGAGGTGAGCAGCCAGGAAAACACCGCTGCATTGGTGATGATATAGAGGATCATGGCGCTCATCGACGAGGCCTTGAGCAGCACCGCCGGCACCTCCGCGAGGCTCATCTCCTTGTAGACGAACACTGCAATGAAAAACGCGTACATGGCTGCCATTGCGGCGGCCTCGGTCGGGGTGAAAAGGCCCGAATAGATGCCACCCAGGACCAGGATGATCAGGAACAGGCCCCAAAAGCTTTCGCGAAAGGCGCGGAGGCATTCGCCCCAACTGGCGCGCTTCATGCGCGGATAGTCGTTGCGCCACGCCCGGTACCACGTGGTCGCGCCCAGCATGGCAGACAGCATCAGGCCCGGCACCAACCCGGCGATGAAGAGTTGCCCCACGGAGGCTGAGTCGACGATGGCGCCGTCGGGCCCCATCGGCTGCATGCCGCTGGTCGCGACTGCAAAGATGACGAGATTGATCGACGGCGGGAACAGGATGCCGAGCGCACCCGAGGTTGCGATCACGCCCGCGCCGAATCGCGGCGGGTAACCGTTTTGCAGGATGGCCGGCAGGATGATGGAGCCGATGCCGACCACGGTCGCAACCGATGAGCCGGAAATCGCGGCAAACAGCGCGCAGGCGACGACGCCGGCGAGCCCAAGGCCGCCATACCAGTGACCGATCAGCGAGGTCGCAAAGTTGATCATGCGTCGCGCGACGCCGCCGGAGGTGAGAAAATTGCCGGCCAGGATGAAAAACGGGATCGCCATGATCTCGAAGCGGTCGATGCTGGTGAACAGCTTGAGCCCGACCATCTTGGGATCGACGCTGGAAAGGATGAACAGGTAGGTCAGCACCGACAGCCCAAGCGCGATGGAGATCGGCATGCCGGTTGCCATCAGGGCGAGCAACAACGCAAACAGCAACGTCGCGCGCACCGCTTGCGACAGCTCGATGATCTCAAAACGCGCCAGGACACAGACAAGCGCCAGCACGAGCGGTATGGCCACGATCAGCATTGACGCGATGCTGCCGGAACGCGGGCGTGCGAGGGTTTGGGGCTCGGCAGTCATTGTGCCGGCTCGGCAAGGGGTGCAGCGGGGTGACCCTGGTATTCGATGCCGTGCCCCTGATGGGGCACCAGGCCCGAATTGTAATAGCGCCACATCACCTGCAGGAAGCGGAAACACATCAGGTAGGAGCCGAGCGGAATGCACAGATAGATGATCCAGCTCGGCCACTCCAGTTCGGGCGACACCTGGTCGCCGTCAAGCTCGTAGACATAGATGGCGCCGAGCGTTCCGATGACGCCGGTAAACAGGGCGCCGCAAGCGAGCGCGAACTGGATCACCGGCTTGCGGTATTCGGGCGAAAGCCGTTTCACGAACACGTCGACGCCCACATGGATGCCGGTCCGCACGCCGAGCGCCGCGCCGAACTTCGCCATCCATACGAACATGTAGGTGGCAAGCTCCTGCGCCCACGACAGATTGATCGACGTGAGCGAGAGATACACGTCGTCGGCCGCGTCACCCAACCACGTGAGGCCGTGCGCGTTCGCCCAGGTCGCGAGCACCACCGAATTGCTGGCGCCATAGCGGTGCACCACTGCGACGAACGTGATGCAGGTGGCGGCGGCCATCAGGACGCAGATGATCCACTCTTCGAGCCGATCGAGGATGCGGTTGAGCACGGCATATCCTTGTCCCCTCCTCGGCTTGCGGGGAGGGTTGCGAGGGGGCGAACGCCCGAGCACACACGCGCGGCCATCTGCCCAACCCTCCCCCGCGGGGAAGGAGCTAAATCGGTGGCCGCTTAGGATTGCGGCGCCACGAAACCGGAGGCTTTGTAGATCTTGTCGATGAAGTCCTTGCCGAAGCGGCTCCACATTTCCTTGTGGACCGGCATCAGCTTGGCAACCCAGGCCTTCTTCTCCGCGTCGGTGAGGTAGTGAAACTGCAACTTGCCCGTCGCTTTGATCTTTTCGAGCGCGTCCTCGTTATCCTTCGCAGCCGTCTCGTTGAAATAGTCGGTCGTCTCCTTCACGGCCCGCTGCAACGGCTCTTTCACGTCGGCCGGCAGCCCGTCCCAGAACTTCTTGTTGGTGACGAGCGCATAGGTGAGCCGCCCGTGATAAGACACCGTCAGGTATTTCTGCACCTCGTAGAACTTTTGCGTCCAGATATTGGACGGCACATTGTCCTCGCCGTCGACAACGCCGGTTTGCAGCGTCTGGTAAAGCTCCCCGAAGGCGATGATCTGCGGGATGGCGCCAAGCTCGCGCGCCACAGCGTCAAGCACTTTCGAGCCCTGGATGCGCATCTTCAGGCCCCTGAAGTCCTCCGGCCGGATCAGCGCCTTGTTGGCCGTATAGACGTGGGCGCCGTTGTCCCAATAGGCGAGCGGCGACACGCTTTTGGCTTCGAGTTTCTTGTTAAGCTCAGCCATCATCGGGCTCGCCATCATTTGGCGGGCGCGGGTGTCATCGCTCATCAGGAACGGCAGATCGAAGACATCAAATTCCTTGACGCCGAGCGGGCCGAACTTGGAGATCGAGGGTGCAAGGAGCTGCACCGTGCCAAGCTGCAGCGCTTCGAGCTCCTCCTTGTCCTTGTACAGCGAGGAGTTGGGATAGACCTCCACCTTGACCCTGCCATTGGTATATTTCTCGGCAAGCTCCTTGAACAGTAGCGCCGCCTTGCCCTTGGGTGCGTCGGGCGACACGACGTGGCTGAATTTTATGATGATCGGTTGCTGGGCGAAGGCGCTGCCTGCGAGCACAAGGCCCGCACCAAAAGCGATAACCGTAAGAAGGAATTTGTTGCGCATGTCTCCTCCCAATTCATTGAACGGCATTCGTTGGACTGCTCGCAATCTCACCCGGCGACCGGGCTCAAGTCGAGCTTATTTGCTGCCATTTCCCGCAGTCATTTAAGCGTATTTTACCCCAAGAGGACAAGCGGTGCCCGCGCGCACCTTGTCGCAACCTGGGTTTGCGCCACGCCAGACAAGGTCGCTTAGATTGAGCGTCAGCGAAATCCGGCTGCTGAAACTAGCGTAGGCGATTGCTGCCGGTGTTCGCTAAGCATGGCGGGCCGATTTCTGCCAGCACTCTGGCCGCGGCTTCCATCTCGGCAAGGCGGTAGGCGCGGCGCTTGAGGCCCAGTTCGTCGCGACCCCACAACTCCATGTTCCAGTCCTCGTCCACATCGGCTGCCGCCCAGGCGGCATCGATACCGATATCGCCTCGCACCATCGCAAGCGCGATCAATGCCGAACCGGTCAGCGTGGTGATCGCGTGAGCAGCGCCGAGCCGCCAGGGATCGCGGGGGATAGCGGCGCTGGCGCGTTCGATCGCGTCGTCGGGCTGGCGCACATGGGTGATGCCCTGTACGGTCACGAACTCTGCGCCGAGCGCCGATTTCGCCCAGGCCACGATCGGGTCCCAACAGAGCGATTGGCGCGCCACCAGCGCCTGCGGCGTCGCCGCGCGATAGCAGAGGAGATCTGAACCGAGGTATTCAAGGATGTCGGCTGCCAATTCGTCCGCTGCGGCGGCCACACCATCAATGATGGTGTTGGCCAACCGCGTCATCGGCATTGTGGCCGGATCGATGAACTCGGTCTGCGCGCCCCACTCCGACGCGACAGCTTCGGCAAGCGGCCGGCGCGGCGGCGCCAAGCTGCGGCGCGCCGGCGTCCTGATCGGGTGGCCGTCGAGCACCACCGCAAAACCTGCCGGATCGTCGCGCACCGCGACTTCCTTGTAGAAGCGCCGCTTAAGCGCGCGCATGTGGCGCCGCGCCGCCACGGCCGGATCGACCGCCTGTCGGCTCTGAAGCGCAAAAATCTCTTCGAACACGTCGCGCATGCCGTCGCTTCCGCCGGGGCGATGATCTCATTTGTTCGCCATAGACCGGATCATCGATATAGTTATCGGCAAATGGCAAGACCACGGCGCGCACAAGCAGGCCGCTCGAAATACATGCACGGGAGAGGACCATGACCCAGCTTAAGGATCACGACGGGGGGAGTTCTAGCATCAGTCGGCGCGCGGTGCTGGGAGGGAGCGTGCTCGCCTTGTGCGCCGCAATTGAGGGAGATGGGCGCCTCGCCGCCGCACAAGCCCTGCTCGATCCATTGGTGCCCGTCGCGATGCCGCAGCAGGCGACGGCGAGGCAAGCAATTGCCCAGCTTACTGACGCCCGGCTGTGGTTCTGGGACACGGGCGGAACCGGGGAGCCCATCGTACTCTTGCATCCGGCGTCGGGCAGCGGCCTCATCTGGGGCTACCAGCAGCCGGTCTTTGCCAAGGCGGGTTATCGCGTCATCTCCTATTCGCGGCGCGGCTATTTCGGTTCGGCGCCGATCGATCCCGCCAAGCCCGGCATCGCCTCGCAAGATCTGCATGAGCTGGTCGAATTTCTTGGGGTCGACAAGTTTCACATCGTCGCCTCGGCGGCCGGCGGCAGTATTGCGTCGGATTACGCGTTCTCCCATCCGGACCGGCTTTTGAGCCTCACCGTTTCAAGCAACCAGTTCGGGGTGGTGGACGGTGACATCTTCGCGGCGGGCTCCCGTATCCGGCCAAAAATCTGGGATGAAATCCCCGTCGAAATCCGCGAGGTCGGGCCATCCTATCGTGCCCGCAATCCTGAAGGCTTCCGGGAGTGGATCGAGCTCGAGCGCAAATCCGGGCTCAAAGACGGTTTCCGTCAGCCGCTCAAGAACCGGATCACCGAGGCGATGCTCTCAACCCTCAAAGTGCCGACGCTGGTGATCTGCGGCGCCGCTGACCTCGCGACGCCGCCGTCGATCGCCCGCATGATCGCCGCAAAAATCCCCAACGCCGAACTGGTGGTGGCGCCAGAGGCCGGGCACTCGGTTTACTGGGAAGAGCCCGGATTGTTCAATCGTGCGGTCCTAAGCTTCATCGTCAAGCATGGCAGATAGCCATCGAACCTGCGCGCAGGGGACCGCCGAACAGAAGTCGGCCGCGTGACGCGAGTCAAGAATGCCCCAAACGCGAACACGTTAGCCGAAGGCGCGCGCCTGCAAGGCGCCACGGCCGCTCCAGCGCTGCCGCAAACGGCCTGCGCGCGCGATTAGCCCGCACGGCCGCCGTGATGGATCGTCGGATTTTCCACCAGGCGGGGGCACATCGCATACGCCGAATGCAAGGAGAACCAAAATGGCAACCTTGCGGCGGGCAAACAGACCCGTCATTCTGTGCTGCGAGAAATGACCGGTCCGACCATACAAGTTGGAGGAGCCCAATGAAGAAGCAGCTTACTGTCGGCCTCGCCGCCCTCTTGCTGGCGTCGACCGCGCCCGCCGCGTTTGCCGCGATGATCACCGGCACTGTCTCCGGGCCTGACGGAGCGCCGTTTCGTGCTGCCTTTGTGCGGGTGCAGAACACAAAGACCAAGATAACCATGATGGTACTGTCGGACAGGGAGGGAAAATACTGGACGGACAGGCTCGATCCCGGCACTTACGAGGTCACCGCGACCTCCGTCGGCTACAAGAGCAATCCGGTCCGCCAGCGAAACGTCACCTTGGAAGACAAGACGCGGCTGACCCTCGACTTCACCATGAAGAACGACACGGTCGAATGGAGCGAGCTCACCAAATACCAGGCGGGCACCCTTATTCCGCAGGCGCTCGGCAACGGCAAGGACGTGCTGATCCAGCAGTGTTTCAACTGCCACGCGTTCGGCAAGATCGGCGCGGTGGGGCGTCACGACGTGGGGGGCTGGAAAGACGAGATCGACGTGATGCGGCTGACGGGTGTCGCGAGAATCAGGCCGCAGGTCACCGAACAGGTCTCACGATATCTCGCCGCGGCGTTTGGTCCGGATTCGGCCACGCCGGAGTCGCCGGCGCAATTGCCCGGATATCAGGCCGTGAAACAAGATCGTGAGGATTTCAGCGATGAAGCGCTTAACATCGTCTATGTCGATTACGCCCTAACGGGCGACCCCAAGGATCGACCGGGGAGCGCCCGGCCGGACCGGGACGGCAAGCTTTGGCTCGAAATGTCGGCCGGATTATCGCGGCTCGACCCGGATACCGGGGAACTCAAGACCTGGCGGCTCACCAACCTCAGCAGCAATTTCATCCACGAAGTG
>JASHYD010000980.1 GCA_030043175.1 Xanthobacteraceae bacterium
ATCAATATCTGACGCATGTCCTCGCTTGCCTGACCATAATGCTGCTGGAGCTTGAGCACGCGCTCCTGCAGCCGACCCACATCGCCCATCAAGCGGCCGACTTCGGTGCGAATGCGATCGGCCGCCTGACGCATGCGGGCATCCTTCAAAATCTGCTGCATCACCTGGATCGCCAGCATCAGAAGCGAGGGCGATACCATGACCACCCGGGCCCGATAAGCCTTTTGGACCAGATCGTCGAAGCCGTCGTAGAGTTCCGCGTAGACGGATTCCGACGGCACGAACATGAGCGCAATCTCCTGGGTCTCGCCGGGCAGCAGATATTTGTCGGCGATCTCGGAGATGTGCTTCCAGATGTCCTGCCGCAGCCGCTGGGCGGCGCAAAGGCGGTCCGCATCGCTCCTGGCTTGGCGAAAAGCGGTGACGGATTCAAGCGGAAATTTGGCGTCGATGACGAGCGGGTGTTGGTCTGGCAGAAAAATCACGCAGTCAGGCCGGGTATTATTGGAAAGTGTATACTGAAACGCGAACAGGCCTTTGGGCAGGCCGTCCGCCACAATGGTTTCCATGCGGGCCTGGCCGAAAGCCCCCCGCGCCTGCTTGTTGCCGAGCACCTCGCGCAGCGAGGTGACCTGACCCGACAGGTCGGCGAGGCCTTTCTGAGCGTGATCAATCACGGCGATGCGCTCGTTTAGACTTTGCAGCCGCTGCACGGTCTGTCGGGTTACTTCATCCATGCAATGAGCGAGCCTCATCGAGACGGCGTCGAGTCGCTCGGCCATCACTCGGGTAAGCTCGGCCTGGCGACCCGTAAGGCCTTCGCCCAACGCTTGGAGGCGGCCGACAGTCTCGGCCTGAGTGCGGGCGAGTTCGGCGACACGGCTCTCCAAGGCCTCGCCCTGCCGCATCTGCCGGGTGTTCTCTTCCTCGCGCCGACGAAAAGCGCGGGCGGCCATCCTCATCACAAGCAGCGCCAGCGCGGCCGCCCCAACTACGGCAGTTGCTGCGCCGAGGCTGATGTCGAGCCCATTGATGGTCAAGATCGGCTGATGCATGGGCCCGCCTTGTAGAACGAATCTGACAACAGGTCGAACGAAATAAGAACGACGTCGAGCCGCGGCCGCCGAACCCGGTCCGCAAGCGGGCCGGTCATCGCATTTGCCCAACGTCCCGCCGACTTTGCCTCCTCGAACGCACCGGCCCGACCGAGCGCGGCTCCCCGCCACCGCGGCGCGGTTGTCGCGCCAAATGCCATTGCCGCCACATGAAAAGAGATACCCGCGGCAGGGGGCTGAATGCGGCGGGGCCTGCCGGCGCATTGACCGTGCCGATGTCACCCCTTAAATCGCTTTTATGGCGCGCCGCGACATCATTATTTTGCCCGACAAGCGATTGCGGTCGGTCTCCAAACCAGTGTCTGAGATCAGCGACGAGATCCGAGCGCTGGTCGCCGACATGTTTGAGACCATGTACGAGGCGCCGGGCATCGGTCTCGCCGCGATCCAGATCGGCGTGCCATCTCGGGTGATCGTGATGGATTTATCGAAGCGGGAAGCTCAAGCCGAGCCCAGGGTCTTCATCAATCCCGAGATCGTCTGGTCATCGCAAGAAACATCGCCATACGAAGAAGGCTGCCTCTCGATCCCGGACGTTCACGAGGATGTCGAGCGGCCTTCACGAGTCAGAATCAGATACCTCGATCTTGACGCCAAGCAACAGGAATCGGATGCAGAAGGCCTGTTCGCCATCTGCATCCAGCACGAAGTCGATCACCTCAACGGCGTGCTGTTCATCGATCATATTTCGAAGCTCAAGCGCGAGCGCATCATCAAGAAGTTTACCAAGGCGGCAAAGCGGGCGTGACGACCAGACCGCCTTCACGGCCCGGCATCGGTTGCCGAAAATTTATCATCGCTGCACGTTGTAGAAAAAATTCCGACCCTTTGCCGAAGATCCCGGGCGATTCACCCGATCCACGCCCGCGATCAGCGAGAAAAGCGTGGATCGAACCGGACAAACCCGGCCATGATGAGAAAGTAACCAATCCGCCGATTTCAGTCGGGGGGCTTTTCAAAGCAGGTTTCCAGCGCCGACTTTCTGTGATCGCGACGCCGGCGGCGTGCGTTAGTTCTTGGCTTGATTGAAATATCGCAAATCGGGCGGATGCTGGCCTTTGCGTCCTGGCATCAAGTAGCCATCGGCGCTGAGAAAATAATTCTCATTGCCGATGGCGACGTGGTTGTTTGCTTCATTGCAATCATACTCGTTCCAAATTGGATTTTTCTCCCGTCGATACGTCTTCGTCACTGTCCACGGGCGCGTCAACGCATGGTCGATCGTGGTGATCTCGTCATGCAGCAAGTCTGGATTAGCCTGATCGAGGAAAAAGCGCTCTTTGATGACGGTCTCGTTGTCGTTAGCGAGCGGAAGCCCGTCGACATCGAAATCGCGGGGGCCTTTGAAGTGGGTCGTCTCGGCTTCAAGCACATCGTAGCGACCGTCCCCGTTCTCATCGATCCATTTGCCAAGTGAATAACCCGCAAAGGCCGGCTCGATCAGCTCCGGCCGCGTGCGGCCATCGGTGTAGATCCGACGCGGCATGACATATTCCGACAATATGTAGGTGGTGGTGGGCTCAACAATGATTTCGATCGGATAGACGGCGGTCATGATTCGCGGCATGCCGGACGTCCTGCAGGTCCATCTCAAGTCGCTGCCGTGTCCGCCTCCTGCTTGAGCCGCCAGGCTCGTTTCGTAAATGGCCTGATATTCGGGCGTCAGCGGCGCCTGCTGTCGGAGACCTGCCGGTTTGCCGGGGTCCCATTGGGTACCGCCGACCCGGCGCCACTGGCCTGAGAAGTCAGGATATTTGGATTCATCATGAGCCCAGGCACCGCCCGCCATGATCGTGAGCGTGATCACCGCCGCGATCGGCGTGATCGGAGTTCGGTAAAGCATCGCGTCCTCCCGTTCCATCCCGATCCGAAAAGCAGCGAAACAGGATACCACAATCACCCGCGATGGCACCTCGTTGAAGCCGCACTCAGCATCAGCGCCGACGAAGGCGCTATCTGTGCAGGCGTCCTGTTCCGCAGAGATATACGCCAACTCTACGCGAACTCGCCTATGCGAGAAAGAGGGCCTTCGCAGCAAGGCGCAGCCGCGCTGCCGACATGCGGCCTTCGCTCGCCGTCCGACACAAGGCGCTCTGCATCACCAAGGCTACCGACGCCGACACGAAGGCCAACGGCGATTTCATCAGACTCCGCCAGCACGCCGCACAGCCCTACGACGCATCCTCCGCGTCGTTGCCGACGACTTGGTGAGCATCTAAACGCACGCTGGCCGAATGAGGGTTACCTTCGTCTGCAGCGAACGCACCTTTGCCTTAGCGTGATGCTGGTCCGCGGCAAGCGTATGCGGCCTGAGCGAACTCTTCCGTTATTCGCGTTAAACACGCAAAACCGCGTTGCAGCCGGCATCGCGGCGTTCAAGCGTGTCGCAGAGCGACTTCGCTTGCTCTGTCGTCGGCGTCAACGCGATGTTTGAGGTTCACGGTTCAAGGATCAACACCTGCGCTTGAACGGCGGCCCGCTTCCCCCGATTGAAGCCGCGGCCAGTTTTGTGAAGCAAACGGCACGCCGACATTCCAGGCGCCCAACCGCTACTATGCGGCCGGCAAGAATGCGAGATCGAAACTGAATTAAAAGTAGAGAAATATTTTTTACACAATCACAGGGCGCCAAGGACAAGCTCTGCCCGTATGGCATGTGTTTTTCGTTGCCGATGGCAGGTTCGAAACCGGACGTGAAACTGCCCAGGCTGCGACGCCACAGCTTGCTGAATCGGTTGCTTTCCGCTCGCCCATTTGGCATAGGAGAGCGGCCGGCAGAGGCCACTGCCGGCGAGGATGCGGGTGTAGCTCAGGGGTAGAGCACAACCTTGCCAAGGTTGGGGTCGAGGGTTCGAATCCCTTCGCCCGCTCCAGTGTGCTCGGTCGCCCCCACGTGTATTCGTCGTGTCCGAGTGTGGGGGTTGACATGTCGCGTTCTGGGGTTGGTCGCCTGAACAAAGTTTTTGGAAAGTCCAGACCGGCCGACGAGGCGCGTCACGTCGCACGGCTGTTCGTGCCGCGCTATGAATGCGGTATTGCAATCAACATTGTCTTGCGGCTGAACCGCAACAGCGATGCGCGTCGCCGATTGGGGCGACTGATTGAACCGCGCCGTGTCGTGTCTTAAGCCGCCGATCTTTGTGAATGCCGTCCGCGTGCTGGTGGTCTTATTTCAATAGCCCGCCGCGGCGGAACCTCGGGCTCGCAAATCCGCGGCGCCGATCATCGTTCCCGCCCCAATGGTGATCGAATGTGCCGAGCCAAACAAAGAATCCACTCGGACTTTGTGTCCCATAGCCGTGAGCGCACGCACCTGATCGGCCGGGAAATGCGGCTCGACGACGGCTTCGTCCGGTAACCACTGATGATGCAAGCGCGGTGCCGAGACCGCATCCCCAACTGACATGTGGCCGTCGATCGTGTTCACGATGACCTGAAGCACCGTCGTTATGATGCGGCTGCCTCCCGGCGCCCCAGTCACCAATACCGGCTTGCCGTCCTTGAAGACGATCGTCGGGGTCATCGAGGACAGCGGCCGCTTGCCCGGCCCGGGCGCGTTCGCGGTGCCCCCCACGAGACCGAAAGCGTTGGGGACCCCGGGTTTGGCAGCGAAATCATCCAGTTCGTTGTTGAGCAGGATTCCGGTGCCGGCGGCAACGAGACCAAGTCCAAAGTTAAAATTCAGCGAATAGGTGTTGGCAACCGCATTGCCGGCATCATCCACCACAGAAAAATGCGTGGTATTGCCCCCGCTCGGCACGTCGGGCCGGATTTGGCGCGAAGGGGTTGCGCGTCGCACATCTATCTTTTCGCGCAATTTCACGGCGTGGCTTTTCGAAATCAGGCGCTCTACGGGAACATCAACCGAATCGCTATCGCCAAGGAATTCGGCGCGATCCGCATAGGCGAGCTTCATGGCCTCAAGCTCCAGGTGAAGAGCCGTCGCCGAGCCCGAACCGATCAGTTCGGACGGGTATCCCTCCAGGATGTTGAGCATCTCAATTAAGTGAACCCCGCCCGAAGACGGCGGCGGCATCGAGACCACCTCGTGGCCCCGATAGCTTCCGTAGACCGGGCTGCGGATGACGGGCGCATAATCTTCGAGGTCGCGGCGGGTCATAAGGCCGCCGGCTTGCCTGACCGAAGCGACAATACTGTCGGCGATCGGACCGACGTAGAAGGCGCGTGGACCTTCGCGTCCGATCGCCTTCAACACCTCGGCAAGCTCGGCCTGAACGAGCTTGTCGCCTGCGCCTGGTGCGGTGCCGTCGGGCCTGAGAAAAATCTGCGCGGCGGTTGGCCAACGTGACAGCCGCTGCGCATCGCGCTGCAGCGAATCCAGGAGGTCATCCTTGATCGCGATGCCGTCCCGCGCCAGGCGTATGGCCGGCGCGATCAATTCCGCCAAGGTAAATTTTCCGGAGCCGAAACGGCCGAGCGCCAGGCTGAGCCCGGCTACGGTGCCCGGTACCCCGACTCCTAGTCCGGAGTCTCGCGACTTGGCCGGGTCGGCTTGCTGGTCCGGCCCGAGGAATATGTCGGCCGAAGTGGCTGCGGGCGCAGTTTCCCGGTAATCGATCGCCGTATTCTCGTTGCCGTCTGCCCGATGCACCAGCATAAAGCCGCCGCCCCCAATATTCCCTGCCTTTGGGAGGGTCACCGCCAGCGTAAAGCCGATCGCGACCGCGGCATCGATCGCGTTGCCCCCCCTCTCGAGGACATCCAGTCCGATCCGCGTCGCCTCGCTGTCCTGGCTCGCCACCATGCCGTGGTGGCCGACAGCCACCTGGACGGCCGGGATGCCGGAGCTTTGTTCGACAAGCGGCTGTTGAACGACCTGCTGAGCCGGTAGCGCGGGCGGCCAAGCGCTTAGGAATGCGACCGCTGCAAAGATCGTCCAGCGATGTTTCGGCATCAAAAACCTCCGCTGGCGACTGTCGCCGGAAGCCGACCATGCAAACCGGTCCGGCCGGAACCGGCGGAGCCGTACCCGTCGGCGCGTTGAATTAACTGGCAATACTTCCAGTTGACGAACCGGTAAATAGGACGGACGACCGCGTGGCCGCGCGTGAGAAGCAGACGAGCCCCTTTCTTAACAGCAGGCACCCGTGGTTTCTTGCGTTTGTCCAAAATAGAAGCCGCCAATTTTGTCTCCTAAAACATTGCCCGTAAGGGCCTGGAAAGCGCAACTTGCGGTGCGTCTCCTCGGGAATGTTGCAGATCGGCGTTGGACAAGGCCCGTTTCGTACTACCGCAGGTCTGCTGCCTTGCCTTTGGTGAGCCCGGCGTTGAGGAAGCGCCCCGGGATGGTCTTTTGTCGGCCACGTCGCTTGGGGGCCCCAGCTACACGGGTCAACCTTGCGGCCTGGGGCACAAGGCGCCGGCGGGAGCCGGCGGTGGCTGACCTCATGTGACGTTCTCACCGCGCTTTTGCCTGTGGTAGGCGCAATTCGGCCGCATGTCCGTGGCCGAGGCGACGCGGTTCGACATGTTGAAAAAACCGGCAACTGCAGCGATATCCCAGACGTCGCGGTCGGTAAAACCCGCCTCACGCAGCGCCTTGCGGTCAATTTCCTCGATTTCCCACGGTTGGGCTGTCAATTTGACCGCGAAATCGAGCATCGCCCGCTGCCGACCCTCAAGCCGAGCGGCACGATAGTTCATCACCAACAACTCGCCAAGGATGGGGTCGTCTGCAAGGCTGCGGACCGCGGCCCCGTGAGCGGCAAGGCAGTAGTAGCAGCGATTGTGCGACGACACCGCAACCGCGATCATTTCGCGCTCGAGCTTGCTGAGCCCCGAAGGGGCCAACATCAGGTCGTTGTACATTGCAACGAAGGCCTCAAGCTTCGGCATGTCGAAGGCATACGCCTTAAGGACGTTGGGAACGAAACCGAGCTTTTCGGTACATTTATCAAAATAGCCCTGCATGGCGGGTGTCAGCTCCGCGCCGCCGAGTTCCAACGCGGTGATGACGGTATCGTCATCAGGGGCCTGAGTGGTCGTGCTGCTCGGCGCCGCTTGTTTATGTTCCCCCGCCTGCGAGCCAGGGGCATGGAATCGGTGCGGGAGAGCGTTGGGAGCGGGTTGCTTGGCAGGCTTGTCGCGCACGCAGGTCTCCTGGATGGCTGTTCGGATTACCCATGACGCTAGCAGCTGCGAAGTCCCGAAACCACCCGTTCCACCCCCCGGCCTGTTCTCCGGCTTGCGGGAGCCCTCGGGCCGTGTGCCAGATCGTCGCCGCAACGGCTCTTCCGCCGGATCGATTTGGAGAGCAATGTGCGCCACGAATCAGGCGAGAGGTTTGTGACGTAACCCGTCCCCGCCGAAGGCAGCACGGGGGCTTTTGCCCCAGCCTCTAGGCGGCGGGTTACCAGGGTAAGCTTGGGGCCCCAAGCTACCTTGCAGAGAGGTTCAAGACCAGCGTCCGAATGGCTCCTTAAGTTCGCCCTCTCGAAGGCAAGGCAAGACAAGCCAGGGACAGGCACGAAACGGGTCTTGCTCAAACGCCGGTCTGTAACATTCCCGAGGGGAGATTGCCGCAAGGGCAGCGTCACGAGGCCCGTAAGGGCCAAGGTTTAGGAGACCAAATTGTCGGTATTCGTCCTCGATCAGCGCAAGTGCCCGGTCATGCCGTGCTGCGAGGAGCGGGCTCGCCTGCTTCTCGAACGCGGCCGGGCGGTTGTCGATCGCCGCTACCCGTTGACGATCCGCTGGAAGGACTGCGTCGCACGGCACTGCGCCTCTTGCGGCATCACCGATGTGCCGCCAAACCTCGACCACATCCATCCGCGCTCGCGTGGCGGGTCGAACCATGTGAGCAAGCTGGTTGCGGCGCGGATCCCCTGCCACACCGATAGGGGCGCAAGGCCGATGGAAGAGTTCCTTACCGCCAAGCCGGCCCTGCTGGGGATCAAAGCGCAGGCCAGGTCGGGCAATGCCGACGCCATCAACGCCTGCCAACATCTCCATCGCGCGGACCGTGACTGCTACGCCCGGCAAACCGCGCTTCCTCCCCGTCCTGAAGAACGGGGTTTCCAACGCAGGAGACTCTGATGAAGCTGCAGGACCTCGCTACCTCGATTGGCGCGTCCGAGGATGAAGACGCTGCACGCCAGCTGCTGGGCGATGCCGACGTCATTCTCCGCGGCCGCGTCGCCGATGCACCGTGTGACTTCGTGGCGCAAGTCTTCGCCGGCGCCGCGCCGGAAGATCTTGTGCATTATCATGCCTCAGAGATTGCTGAGATCGCAGAAAGCACTTGGCGGTTCCTTGACGAGAGGCGGCTGCAAACTCCCAAGATCCGCGTTCGCACGCCACCGGACGGTCAGCGCCTCAATAACGTATCGATCGTTGAAATCCTAAACGACGATATGCCGTTTCTGGTCGATTCCGTCATGGCGGAATTGGCGGAGCAGGGTTTTGATGCCCATCTCGTATTGCATCCGCGATTTATCGTCGAACGCGACCCCAGCGGCGCCCTGATCGCGCTCGTGACCGCGGCGGCCGCCGGCGCTTCTGCCAAACCGGAGAGCCTGATACAGGTCCACGTTGATCGCATCTTCAGCGAGGACGCCAGGAATGCATTGATCATTGCGCTCGACAACGTGCTCGCCGACGTGCGGCGCGCGGTCGACGACTGGAAGCCGATGCTCGAGCAGGTCAACGCGCTGATCGCCGAAATGACAAGCGACCCGCCGCAATCTCGCGTCGGTGATCTCAGTGAATCGATCGCTTTCCTGCGCTGGTTGATGGACGACAACTTCACTTTCCTCGGCGCTCGCGATTACCTCTGCAGCGAGGACGGCAACGCTCCGGCGGTGATTTTTACCTCGGCGCTCGGCATCCTGCGCGGGCGTGAGGGCGACGTATTCGCGGCGGATGGCGGACGGCTTGCCTTGACGCCGCGCGCGCTCGAAGCGCTGCGCGAACGCAAGACGCTGATCATTACCAAAACCAATTCCCGCTCGCGCGTGCACCGTCGCACCGCAATGGATTACGTCGTTGTCAAACGGCATGGCGCCGACGGCAAGCTGGTCGGCGGCCTGCAGATCGTCGGCCTGTTCACCTCTACGGCCTACGTGCGCGCGACCCGCAGCATTCCCTATCTTCGCAGCAAGATTGCCAACGTCGTGGCGCGCTCCGGACTCGACGTGAAAAGCCATTCGGGCAAGACCCTCGTCAACGTCCTCGAAACCTATCCGCGCGACGAATTGTTTCAGATCGACGAGGATGCGTTGCTAAAATTTGGACTGACGATTCTTCAGCTCAACGAACGGCCGCGCGTACGGGTGCTGCCGCGATGGGATACCTTCGAACGCTTCGCATCGGTTCTCGTTTACGTGCCACGCGACCGTTACGACTCGGCAGCTCGTGCCGCCATCGGCGAGCGACTCGCCGTCGCGCTCGGCGGCAAGCTGGTCTCTTTCGCACCATTTTTCCCGGAAGGACCGATGGTGCGGGTCCATTTCATGATCGCGCGAAGAGAGAACGACGGGCCGAGCGAACTGCGTCGTCCGCCGCGCCAGGAACTCGAGGCAGCCGTCGCGCGGCTGGTAAGGACTTGGCCTGACGAATTGTTCGAAGCGCTGCGAGGGGCCCATGACCCTGTCCACGCGCGGGCTCTGTACACCAAGTACGGAGCGGCGTTCTCGCCCGGATATCGCGGAGCTTTCGACGCCGCTATTGCCGTGGACGATATCGCGGCAATCGAAGCGCTGTCAGCCGATTGCCCGGTCGGCGTCGATTTCCAGTCCGGCAAGAACGCCCGCGAGGCGTGTGCCAGCCTGAAGGTGTGGAGCTACGGCCGCCCGCTTCCGCTTTCAGGACGGGTTCCGGTCCTCGAGCACATGGGCTTCATCGTCGTCGATGAAAGCACCTACGATATCGAGCTAAATGACGCTGCCCGGTCGCATGTGTGGCTTCACGCCATGCAGCTTGAGCGAGGTGACGGCATTGCGGTCGATATTGACGCCGCCAAGCCGCTGCTCGATTCCTGTTTTGCGGCGGTGATGCGCGGGCAGGCCGAGAACGACGGCTACAACGCCCTCGTTCTCATCGCTGGTCTTGACTGGCAGGAAGTGGCGGTGGTGCGGACCATTTCGCGCTATCTGCGCCAACTTCGCGTTCCATATTCGCAAGACTACATGTGGGCAACGCTCGTCAACCACGCGGCCATCGTTGAGCGGATCTGCGCACTGTTCGCAGCCCGTTTCGATCCCGATCTGCCGCTATCGCCGCAGCAGCGCAACGAGCGTCAAGCCGCAGTGGTGAGCGAAATCGAGGCTCAGCTGAGGAAAGTCGACAGCCTCGACGAGGATCGCATCATTCGCCATTTCGTCAACGTCGTACAATCCGCGGTCCGCACCAATTTCTATCTGTTTCCTTCACGCCGGGTGGCCGCCGCTGCTCAAAACGATGATCTGCCTGGGCGGACCATCGCCATCAAGCTTGACAGCCGCAAGGTCGACGGCATGCCGCTGCCGCGCCCCCGATGCGAGATTTTCATCTGCTCACCGCGCCTGGAGGCCGTGCATCTGCGGTTCGGTCCGGTCGCGCGCGGCGGCATCCGGTGGTCGGATCGGCCGCAAGACTTCCGCACCGAAGTGCTCGGCCTCGTCAAGGCGCAGCAGGTAAAAAATGCTTTGATCGTGCCGGTGGGCGCGAAAGGCGGCTTCGTGCCGAAGCGCCTGCCAGCCGGCAATCGCGATGCGATCCAGGCCGAAGCAATTGCGGTCTATAGGATTTTCATGTCGACCTTGCTCGACCTCACGGACAATCTTGACCTTCATGGCGTGCTGGCGCCGCAACGGGTTGTTCGTCACGACGGCGATGATCCCTACCTCGTGGTTGCCGCCGACAAGGGCACCGCAACCTTTTCGGACATCGCCAATGAGATCGCGCGGGCGCACGGCTTCTGGCTCAACGATGCCTTCGCGTCGGGCGGCTCGGCGGGCTACGATCACAAAAGAATGGGCATCACGGCGCGCGGCGCCTGGGAATCCGTGAAACGTCATTTTCGCGAGATGGATGTCGATTTGTCACGGACGCCGTTCTGCGTTGTCGGCGTCGGCGACATGTCCGGCGACGTGTTCGGCAACGGCATGTTGTGCCAGCGCACCATCCGGCTTATCGCGGCGTTTGATCACCGCGACATCTTTATCGATCCCAATCCGGATCCCGAACGCAGCTTCGCGGAACGCAAGCGGCTGTTCGACTTGCCGCGTTCAAGCTGGCAGGATTTCGATCGGCGGGTCATCTCGACCGGCGGCGGTGTGTTCTCGCGTACCGCAAAGGAAATAGACGTTTCGATTGAGGCCCGCACGGCGCTCGGGCTCACCGCCGCAAAGGCGACGCCACAGGAAGTTATGAATGCAATCCTCAAGGCGCCGGTCGACCTGTTGTGGTTCGGCGGCATCGGCACTTATGTGCGCGCTTCGGGCGAAGCCGACGACTCCGTCGGGGATCGCACCAATGACACGATCCGCGCGACGGCGGCCGAACTGCGCTGCAAGGTGATCGGTGAGGGCGCCAATCTCGGACTGACACAGCGGGCCCGCATCGAAGCGGCGTTGCGCGGTGTACGCCTTAACAACGATGCAATCGATAATTCGGCAGGCGTCAACACGTCGGACCTCGAAGTCAACCTCAGGATTGCTTTGAGCGTTCCGCTTCGTGACGGCCGTCTTACGCGCAAGGATCGCGATATCCTGCTGGCGGGAATGACCGACGAGGTTGCGGCCCTGGTTCTGCGCAACAACTACCAGCAGACGCTGGCGTTATCTCTCGTCGAGCGCCGCGGGCTTGAAGACCTCGGTTTTCAGCAGCGCCTGATGCAGATGCTGGAGAGGTCGCAACTGCTTGACCGTGCCGTCGAGTTCCTGCCGAGCGACATGGAGATTGCCGAGCGAAAGCGGCGTGGCCAGCCGCTCACGCGGCCTGAGATTGCGGTGCTGCTGGCCTATGCCAAGCTCGCGTTGCACGAAGACCTCATTCACTCGGACATGCCGGACGATCCATATCTTGCCCGCGAGCTCGGCCGCTATTTCCCACAGTCGATTTGGAGTCATTTTCCCGACGCGTTCGAGCATCACCGTCTGCGCCGGCACATCATTGCAACCCAGCTGGCCAATTCCATCATCAACCGTGGCGGTCCGTCGATCGTGGCGAGAATCGCCGACCAGACCGGAGCATCGGTCGATCGCGTCGCCGCGGCGTTTGCCGCGGTGCGCGACTGCTTCCGCCTCACCGCCCTCAATACGTCCATCGAGGCGCTCGACAACAAGGTTTCCAGCACCGTCCAGCTGGACCTGTTCGTAGCGGTGCAAAATCTCCTGCTGGATCGCATCGTCTGGTTCTTGCGCAACGTTGACGTACGTCAAGGTCTCGCGGGCATTGTCGATCATTATCGGATCAAGATCGCGACAATTTCAGGAGGGCTCGACCAGTATCTGCCGCCGGAGACCCGGCGCGTTCGTGACGCCGCGGTGCTCAAGATGACGTCCGACGGCGTGCCTGAGTCGGTTGCCCGCAACGTAGCGAACTTACCGGCGCTCGGATCCGCAACCGACATCGTCCTGACGGCCGACCGCACCGGGCATCGGGTTGGCGAGGTCGCGGCAATTTACTTTGCGGCCGAAGCCTACTTTCAGCTCGATCGCATCGTCGCGGCGGCACGTGATATCAAGCTGGTGGACCATTTCGACCGCCTGGCCTTTGATCGCGGGTTCGACGCAATGGGCGATGCCCTGCGCCGGTTGGTGGCCGAGATGATAGCCGCGGGCGGCAGCGGCGCCGCGGCGGTGACGGCCTTCGTCGAGCGCAAAGGCAGCCAGGTCGATCGCGTGC
>JASHYD010000981.1 GCA_030043175.1 Xanthobacteraceae bacterium
ACGCCCCACTCGTCGTCGTGATAGGCGACATAGAGCGGGTCCTGTTTGGGCCACGGGCAGCGAGGGAGGCCGTCGGGATGCAGGATGACTGACATCGCCTCGTTATAGTGTACCGACGCGCTCGCGCCAATGTCGACCGTGAGCCGGCATCTCGGCCGGCTTGCGGATGCCGGCCTGGTCACGATCCAGATGCAGACTCGGCGTCACTATTTTCGGCAGTCTGGCGTTGACGTCGCCAGCGTCCTCGAAGGCCTGATTGGGGTGGCCGCCCGCACTGGGCATCCGCGCGCGCGCACGGGCCCCGCGCGATCCGGAGCTGCAGCGGGCACGGGTCTGCTCCTATGATATTGCGGGCGACGCCGCCGTGCGCATATACGGGCGACATGATCGCCGCGACCAACAACGGCACGGCAGCTGACGAGGGCGGGCGAGCGGTTCTTCTCGGGTTGGGCATTGACCTTAATGCCGTTGCCAGTGGGCGACGCCCCTCGCGCCTGCCCGGACTGAAACCCGCGCCAGCATCACCTTGCCGGCGCGCTCGGAGCGGAATGCTCGACCACATCTGTGGTCGCGGCTGGGTCAAGCGGGTGCCGAATTCGCGGGTTGTAACCTTTACGAAGACCGGCGCCGCGCGGTTCGAGGCGGTGATGCTGCGCGCCAAGGGCTGCTGAGGTGTGTGGCAGAGCCCAACGAACTCGCTCCCTTGTCGGAGGAGCAGGGCCTCACCCCGGTTTGCGTTCTCCGGGCACGGTAAACCGCAGCCAGTCGAGCTTGACCGGCCGCACGGTCACGGCGCCGGCCACCAGGGGATGGCCCGCCTCGAGCGCGTTCTCGGCGCGGTCGAGGCGCAACATGGCGAGCGCTCGCCCGCTCGCCGAGGAGCCGAATGTGCCGATCTGCTTTTCGCCCGCGGTCACGGCCGCGCCCGCATCGGGCGCAAAGCCGTCATAGGCAACCGGCACGATACGGGTCCGCACATTACCGCGATGCTCCATGCGTGACACGACTTCCTGCCCGACGAAGCATCCCTTGTCGAAATCGACGCCGTTGAGCTGGTCCATATCGACCTCATGCGGAAACGCGTCGCCATATATGAAATCGAGGCCACCGCGGGGGATCCCGCACGCGATTCGGTGCGCCTCAAATTCGGCCGCCGGCATCAGCGCGGCGCCAAGGTCACTGGCTGCCTCCGCGGCGAGATGAGGCGGCAGCATGATGCGATGGCCAAGCGCCGCCAAGCGCGGATCGCGATAGCACAATCCGTATTCTGTTGTCGCCTCTCCCTCCCAGACCGCGAACACACCGAGCACCTCCGACAAGTCCTCGGCGATCACCTTAGCGCGCAGCTTGTAGAAATTAAGCCGGTCGACGCAGGATTTCGCAAGCGCTTTAGGGACATCAAGGAAGAAACCGCCGCCATCCTCGCCCGGCGCCTCGGCAACGATCATATCCACGATGATCTTGCCCTGCGGCGTCAGGAGCGCCGCAAAATGGGCGTTGTGTGGCGTGACCCGGCCGATATCGGCGGTCAACAGGCCATTGAGGAAACCTCGCGCGTCGTCACCTGCGACCTTGACGACTCCGCGGTCCGGAAGCAGCGCTGCTTTCATCCGTCTTGCCTATACCTACAGCACTATCCCTCGCAAGCGGGCAAAGGTAGGGTTGAGGTAGGGCGAGCATTTCAGCCACCCGGTCCCAGGCACCTCGGCGCTACTGCCAAGCCAGCTGGATCGAAAATTCGCCATTGGCGATGCGCTGGGGCAGGCCCTCGGCATAGCGCGCAGCGGCATCCTCGCCATAAGTCGAGACCAGTTCGCTCAACGCTGTGAACAGGCAGATTTGCGCCAAACAGTCGCCGTCGATGCCGTAGAGGCGCGCCTCGACCCAGGCCTCGTGGAGCAAATCGAGCGCGGCCTGCTTCTGCTCGTGGTCCGGCAATGAACCACGCGCCACCGGTGCTGATCTCATGATGATGTCATAACCTCGGCGGCCCCCCACCGCATCCCGTCGCGACCGGCAAACTATCACGCAACTCGTGGCGTTAAAGGGCGACCTTCAGGAACGGTTAACGTGCCCCTCAATTGCTGTACCGAGCGGTGACCTCGCGGGCGATCTTGGAGCCCTCTTCGAGATAGCGGCGGATCACCAGCCCGGCAGCCGGCGTGCAGGTGTGGTAGGTCTGCAGATAGGCGCGGTAGCCATGATTGAAGTGAGCAATGAATTGTGCGCGCCGTTGGCCGGAGGGCGCTTCGGCATCGAGCAGCGCCTGCATCTCGGCTCGCCACTTGTTGCCCTCGTTTGCCCCGCATAAGCCGCGCAGATAATGCAGGCTGCCGAGAATTTCGGAAAGCCGCGCGAGGCCGGCATCAAAGGGTGCCGCCTGCTCGGCGGCGACCGCGCGAGCGACGGTTCCACCCGCAACCCCGCCGACCACCAGTATCAAGATGACGAGCGCCCGTATTTTCATGCGTATCGATATGCCCCCCCGACCCGGCAAGTTCAAGCGTGGCGGCAGCCTGGGGCGGGATGCAGAAACCCAGCGTCCCGGCAGGCACGCGTTGACCTCACCTCGCCGCACCATTTGGGCGTCGGACTGCGAACTCACCGGGCCAAGGGCCAGGCACATTGACCGAACTCTGGCAACCGGGCAACATCCGCCGCCCGATGCAATTCGGCTTGTTGCAGGTGACTTGTGGGAGGAGATCATG
>JASHYD010000982.1 GCA_030043175.1 Xanthobacteraceae bacterium
CTTTAGAATCAGATGGTTGTCGAGATTCCTATCAGCGGGAGGCTGGAATGGGTCTCGGGAGCGAACTCGAACATGCGGATCGCTTTGCGGCGTACGTCAATGAACTGACGAAGATGCTCGGGCATGCCGATCGAGAGAAGCCGTTTCGGGATTATTGCGCAGGTCTGCTGGCGACAGAGGGACGGCGCAGCGTGGAGCCGATGGCGGTGGTGACGGATCCGGGACGCGTTTCAGTGCAGCATCAGAAGCTCTTGCACCTTGTCGCCGATTCTCCGTGGTCGGATGAGAAGATGCTCGCCAAGGTGCAGTAGTACTAGCCGCTCGCGGCGCCAATATCGACGTGGTTTATAGGACGCTCCGAGGCGGGGATTGTTTTTCTTTCGGAAAACGGCGTCAGCGTTCGGCTTCGGTCCAGGCGTCGCCAAGCCCCGTATAAAGGATCGAATCCAGTTCTATGAATGGCCTCTCGAATAGGTTGGCCGTGCCTTAGCGGATTTACCGAAGTTTGGCGGAGAAATATTCCCCTTTTTAGCCAAAGCTGCGCAAGCCATACCGCGAGTGCAGCATGAGGACGATACCGAGTTAGCTGCTATAGTTGCACAGTGCTGAGTCCGGCTCCATGAATGGCCTGTCGATCAGCAGTCCCGTGTCATTGCAGACTTTCTGAGCGAAACGCAAATCTTCTTGGCTGAAGTGATGGCGTTATCGAACATTGCGGCCGTCAAGGTGGTTACACCTCCTTTGCCGCCATTGCATTGGACGACGCTGTCAACGTCGGCGGTTACTGGCACCTTTGGAACGGCGCTCAGGATCGGATCGTTCATAGTCGATGATGGCCACCACGGCGTTTCTGCCGGTTTTGCCCGCAGTGCCGGCACGAGCACAGTGAACCGAGCGGCGGTGGTCGACCGTGGAGGCGCTCCGGCGCAAGCGCTACCTTCGCCCAGTACTGTAGGAACCGGTGGCCGCGGAACAGGAATTTTCCATTACGCTAGGTTGCTTTCCTGAACGTGGAATCCAATACGGACCGCCGGGAAGTTCACCTCGTTTTCCGGTTGGAAATTTTGACGACCTGCGCATCGATAGTGACTTTGAACCGCGACAGAAAGCTCATCCCC
This sequence comes from Xanthobacteraceae bacterium, assembly GCA_030043175.1. The sequence continues at coordinate 1,119 of JASHYD010000982.1, forward strand.
AGCAGACCGTCGACGCCGTCGCCAAAAGTGGCCTTGGCATCGTCCTCAACCACAATGGGTACGTCCTTGGCTTGCAGCGAGCGGAGTTGGATCGTTGCGGCTCGGCCCAGCTTCCCCTCGGTAATGCCGTTCGCCGTATGCAGTCGTACCGCGCTATCCTCATCGACGACGACCGAGGCTTTCTGGGCAAATGCCCTCTTGAGGGCGACGAACGTTGCTCCGGTATCTAGAACAAAAACGCCCCGTTTGCCATTGATCGCCACCGGTAATGTGAGTGGCCTGCGCTGCCGGGGGACCGGGAAAGCTTCTTCGCTGCCCGTCGGGAGGGAGCAATTTCCCTTCTTCATGTAGTCATCGATTATGACGCGAACCTGACTCGTATCGTTGCGCTCAGGATTGAGAGATATCCAGGATTGGAGTGGTACTACCGCATCACAGAAACGACCCAGTTTCTCATAGCTGCGGGCAATACCCAAATAACTCACACTTGCGATTCGATCCTTATCTCCAAATAGCTCTATGGCGGTCACGTAGTCGTCAATTGCTCTCTGATATGAGCCAGCCCGATCGTGCGCTACAGCCCTCAAAAAGAACCCGTTGTCATTATAGGGTTCGAGCTTGATCAGGTCTGTCGCGACGCTTACTGCGTTGGCGTAGTCGGAAAGTTTCAAAAGAATATTCACGGCAGCCCGCAACGATGCGGCGTGGCCGCCACACGTCAGTGAAAATCTGACTTGGGCATTTGCTGCCTCGCGCCGGTAGCCGGCATCGTCCAAGGCCTTGCCGAGATCGGCGATGGCCCGCTGGTCGCAAGGTTCACGATTAAGCTCCCCGAGATGTCTCCTGACCGGATCACGACCTGCGACGCTCATCGGGATGCTGATCTGCAAGCGTTCTATCGTGGCAAAAAGGTCGTCAACATCAACGCTCTTCGCGCTGCGCGATGTCGCGAGTATAGCCGCGCTGCCCCACAGCATCAGCCAGACCAGGTAGGCCAGACCACGGGTGCCCCAGGAGCAATTCATGGCAGTCCTCGCTCTCTGCGAAGCTTTTGTAGCACGGGCTTGGTTGCCTCGGTGAAAAATTAGGTGGTGATCGAGCGTTCAATTGCATCAGGCTCTGTTCGGGCGCCGCCGGGGTTTATTGGCGCTTTCGAAATCGTTGCAGCGGGAGATGCGGGGGTGGCCGGGGCGGCCGCGCTACGGGCTCGGGGGGGCTTTGCAAAACCTAGCCCCGGCGCATGGCCCTCCCGCGCCGCACTGAAACCACCCCCGTTGCCGGGAGCGGCCGTAGCGATCTCGCCGCCGTGTCACCGGCAACCTCTCCCCATCCAAGCACTTGGCAAAGCCTCCGCGTCATCCGGCTTGGCAAAGCAGAGCACCACGAAGTCGCTCTCTTTCGGGGCTGCCGCCGGAGGTGCTTGTCGCTGCAAGTGCAATCGGCGCTGTCGACCGCTTGAACGAGTTGCAAACCATGCGGAGCCGGTTGTAGGCCTACGGTCGTTCGCCGCCCACTTCTTATCGAGGTCGGCCAAAGGCAGCGGCGGCCTCTCGGGAACGAGACGCGCTATTGAGCTTCTGGCCATGCAACGTTTCGAGTGTCCGCCGTCCGGCATCCGTCATCGTGGATGCGGCCAATTTCGATAGTCTGGTCGCCGGACAAGGTATCACGAATATCACCTCACTGTTCGTGAGGCGCTGCGGCCTCGGTCGGGTCCGCGACAGGCGGGGCAGCGGGAATGGTAGCACAACCGGGGCTCGGGCAATCCACGGCGTTGTTCAAGATTGTGCTGTCCGGCTCGGGGGTGAACTCGGAGGTGAAGTCGGAGGGGAAAAGAGCGACCGGCAGGGCCGCCGGAACGACAGTGCAGGTCGCGGTCGCGCAATCCACGGCGCAGTTGGCGGTCGCGCACTCCACCGCAGACGGCGCTTGATGGGCCAGGTACCGCGGCTGCATGCTGAAAACGGCGACGGCGACTGCAGACCCGGCAGCAACGATTAAGAAAATCATTTTCATCGAAAGCCTCCGACAGAGAACGGAGGCATTAAGCATGCATATTACAGCGGTCTCCGCACCGGCTCTCGCCGTCGGTCGCTCGGAGCGGCGGTGTTGTCAATCTCGAACCAACCGCAAGCTTTACGGCTTGCGCAATGAGCGGCTAGCCCTTCGCAAGCTTCAATGGTCCAGTCGCACGCAGTCCAGATTTCTCGTCGAGCGCCAGCAAGCTGCAGAGGCGCTTGCCGACCTCAAGCCGGAGCGCGGTCGGGCATCGATCGATGACGCTGCGCTACGCGGCCGAATGGATCGGAGTCGGTCGGGATAGCGAGAAGGCGATCCAATGGCTGACCGCCCTCATCGTGCTGTGTTGTGTAATCCGCTGGCGATTGCCCTGACAGCCGCAACGTTGGCAAGTCGGTCCTGAGACCTACGTGCGGAGTGCCCGTCAACCCGTGGGCGTCGCTGGCTCGTGGAAAGACCGCTGCGGAGCAACCGAGCGGGATGCGGATCATACAAGCTAATCCCTCGCGCCAGCGAGCTTCGTGAAGTCGTTCACAGACCTGCAGTCCGTAGAGAGCGTATTCACTCCCCATCGCAATGACGCGATTGAGGAGAGACCCATGAAAACGGCCACGACTTTGATCCTGACGGCGGCTGCCACCATGTCATTGCTGGTGGCGCCCGCGGCCGCAGGGACTGCGGACTATTCGCGCTTCACCCCATCCACCGAGATTTCACGCACTGCGCCATTAGGCGGGCACGCTTCCAGTTCTCGGCGCCAGGTTATGTCTGGACCGGCCACCGATCGAGGCGTGCCCTTCGTTCAGGACTGCGTACACGTCACCTTCCCGCAGTGCAGCGGCGGCAATTGAGGAGCTACCCCAGCACGAGCGATTCGTGCAGCAGATCGAGCTCATCCATCAGCTAGCAGAAGCGGAGGGCTGCCGACGAGTTATCGCTGAGATTGATCAGCGGCCTTGCTGGTAGCCCTCTCGACCGCCGTCTCTATCTGCCGGATTGTTGTATCAAGTTCCGCCAGGACGCTTGCCTGCATCTACCGCCTCGCCGCCCGTGGCGGCGAGCAACAGCACCGCGGCCGGGTCCAGAAGCATCGCTACCACAAGGATGAAATACCTGGACGTCATCATCCTTGCCGCCGCCAGAAGGGTCGCCAGATACTTGAGCGGACCAGATCGGCCTCGGCCACCTGCCGCTGTCCCTCGATGGAAATCCCAACGCAAAGGCCGTGCGGGGCTCGTAGAGAGCCCCAAGCGTGACGCTGAGCTGATAGCTTTCTGATAGTTTGACCTCGGGGCAATGATGCCCGATCGGAGGTCCTGACATGTCTCTCAATATCCAGCCCAACATCATCGAACAACTCAAACAGGCCATCGAAGCTTATGACGGTCCTTTGCCCGCTATTGGAGACAGCATTCAGGAGGTCTGGTTTCGTAATGCTGTAAAGCAACTCATAGAGTTGGAGCGTCAAGACCGGATCGACGCTCTCAATGGTGATCCAGAGAACAAGTTGAAAAAAATTAAAGCCGTTATATCTTCCAGCCCCATCATCATCCCGTATGGAATGCGGCAAGCATAGTTAATAAAGCCGCAAGCATGCGGCATGCATAAGCCTAAAAGCCGCAAGGCCGGTGCCTCCGCTACAGAGGCACCGCCTCCCATGCAGGATACGCCGAGTTCGACCTTGCAACCTTCGGCTCAACTGGCCGGCACGCCCTTTGACTTCCTTGTTTGGTCCCACGTGGTCGGTCGCCCCCGCTCGTTCAAGGACGTTGGGAGCGCCACGCAGTGGAACTGGCGCGGCGGGCTGCCGCCATGGCGGGCGGGGCGGCGCAGCGGTGGGCGAGACTGTTGGATATGAAAATGAACCGACAGGGGCGGCGAAAGGCCCACGGTTCCCGGTCACAGCACGACCGAGCGGCACAAACCTACCCGCGTCCTCCGACTTGTTCTCCGCCCTAGCCTGAACCGTAACCATCCGCTTCTTTGTAAAACTTCGCATCAGCCTCAGGAGCGAACTGCCCTGGGCCAGCCAGCACGCTGACTCTGGTGCCGACAGGTACGAGTTCCTGCAAGATTTCAATACGTTTCGCAGTCGACCGGCTGGTGTTGAAATTGACGCCGGTCAGTTTGCGACCAGGCCGACTGATGCTTGATACGAGACCGAGGTCCACGGGATTGTCGCCCAAAATGAAAAGCACAGGGATCGTCATCACCCGTGCAGGTGTGCCCGCCTCGACACCGGCGTCTCAGCTGTCGCGGGGCGTCGTTAGCAGACAAACGCAACTCACCCCGCCGTCCCGCTTCGGGGAGCGCAGGGACACGTGAACGGCCCAGCAGGCCCAGCAGCACCATTATTTCGACTTTCGACATTGTAAGATCGATCTATCCCTGACGGCTGCTCGGCAGCGCGGAATGCTCGGTCGGCAGGGAGTCCACCTCGACGTCGGGCAGGTTCGCCATCAGCAGGATCAGGCTGGCCGCCGTCTTGAGGTCGCGTTGGAGTTCCGGCTGGTCGCAGGATAGTTTCGAGGTGCTTCTGGCGAGCAACCGCTCAGCCAGCGCTTCAATTTCGTGCCGTTTCATGTGATTCCCCCTCCCCGTCCTTGAGGACAGTTTGTCCTAGGACAAGTTAGCCTCAGCCGCAACCGTTGCTAGACGCGCGCGTTTTAAGAGAAGAAACGCGGCATTGGGCGATGAAAAGCAAGGAACGAGGGTCGCCGGAGCATGATGAACTTCGGCAACTGTTGTTGGAGCGCAGGCAGAGGGTAAAGCTTACTCAGCGAGAGCTTGCCGCCCGTCTCGGCTGGGACCAGAAGGTCATCTCAAAGCTCGAACGCGGGTCGAAGCGGTTGACCGTTCTGGAACTGCTCGAGATAGCGCGGGTGCTTGAGTTCGACCCGGCTGCGGCGCTCAGGCGCGTGGCGAAGGCAGCGAAACGGTAAGGGAACGCAAACCACACACGTGGCGTCCCAGGTGCCTATTCCTGGGACGCAAACCAGCAAAGCTTAGCTAAATCTTTCAGAAATCCGGGTTCTCGGCCACCGGCATCTTGTAATCGAACATGATCTGGTTGTTCTCGGCGCAAATATCTTCAGCAAACTGCTGTGTCACGCGTCGAAAACGCCGCATGCCGGACCAGGGCTCATAAAAAGCGTCCGGGTCGTCGACCGTGAAGGTCGCCTCCATGGCCTGGCCGTTGTCTACCAAGCGCCAGCGCTCGACCACGTGTAGCTTGTCGGTGTGTGGAGTGCGGTAGGCATCGACAAAGGTTTTGCTGTTCAGCCCGATGGTGTCGATGACAAGCGCATCACCTTCGTAGTG
>JASHYD010000983.1 GCA_030043175.1 Xanthobacteraceae bacterium
GTTCATTCGGGTTGGTGCGCACCAGAAGAGTCATGAGGTCGGCGCGGACCGGATGGGTGATCCAGGTCTTGCTGCCGGTGACCTTGTAGACGTCTGTGTCCCGCACCGCGCGAGTGCGCAATGATGCGAGGTCTGAACCGGTGTTTGGCTCGGTGAACACCGCAGTCGGCAGGACCTCGCCGGAGGCAAGCTTGGGGAGCCATTTCTGCTTCTGCTCCTCAGTGCCGCTGTTGAGGATCAGTTCCGCAGCAATCTCCGCCCGCGTCCCGATCGAACCGACGCCGATATAGCCGCGCGATAGCTCCTCTGAGACCACGCACATGGACTCTTTGCCGAGGCCGAGACCGCCGAATTCCTCCGAAATGGTCAGGCCGAACACCCCAAGCTCGGCCATCTTCCCGATCACCTCCATGGGAATGTAACTGTTGGTGCGGTGCCATTGCTGGGCGTGGGAAATGACCTCGGTGTCAGCAAATTTGCGCATTTCCTCGCGCATCGAGTTAAGCATGTCGTCGAGGCCGCAATCGCCGACCGTGGCGCCGTGATGATCGGCCATCAGGGCGATCAGCCGGGCGCGGTTTTCCGCGGTGTTGCCGGTCGCGATGAGTTCGTCGACGCCAGGCGAAAGGCGCGCCGCGACCATGCGCGCATCAAGGCCGAGATCGAATGGCCGCACCAGTTCGCCCTGGCTCATCGGAATGCCGCCTGCCATCTGGGCGAGGAATTCGCCGGCGCCGATGCGCACCAGCAGCTCTTCGATCTCTCGAAGCCGGCCGTTCCGGCCCATCCTTTGCGTGTAGCTCGCGAGCTGGCGAATGGCTTGTGCATAAGTCGCGAACCAGGCGAGCCCGTGCGCGGCACGCTGCCCGCGCTCAACGAGACCGGCATCAATGCGGCCGTCGAGTGAAAGGCGTTCACGAACCCTGATGGTGGCATCGTGGAGCAGCGCGTCGGCGGCGCTGCGCGCTGCCTCCATCAGGGTGATCAAATCGGTTGCGGTATCCGTGCGGGGCGCGGCAAGCGACATGGAGCTCTCCTGCATTTCGATGGGCGCCCGGATCACCCGTGTTGCAATGCACAATAATAGGAATTTCCGCGTCGAGCGCCAGGGCCTGCGCTGCAAACATATGGGGGTCACAGGCATTACGTTAAAAGCAGCCGCAACTCTGACTTCGCGCCAACCTGAGTTCCGTGCCGAGGGCTCCGTGCGACTCTTTGTGTTCGCATACCGCGTCGCATATGACGCTTTCTTGAAGTTTCTGGGCGACGACGGCTGGGCGATCGCGAGCCACATCGCGCTGTCGACACTGATGTCGCTGTTTCCGTTCCTCATTTTCATCACCGCCTTGACGAGCTTGCTGTACGGCTCGGAGGAACTCGCTGAAAAGGCAGCGCAAATTCTGTTGGAGGCGTGGCCCGAGCAGGTGGCGGGGCCGATCGCCGGCGAGCTTTCCAATGTGCTGACAAGGGTCCAGGGCAGCGTGCTCACGTTCGGGGCGGTGCTCGCGCTCTATTTCTCGACCAGCGGCGTCGAGAGTCTGCGCATTGGCCTCAATCGCGCCTACAATGAAACCGAAATGCGCTCATGGTGGCTGTTGCGCTTGGAATCGCTCGCCTATGTCATGGTGGGCGCAGTTTCTCTGAGCGCGCTCGCATTCCTGATCGTGCTGGCGCCGCTGATCCTGCCCGCCGCGTCGCGCTATTTGCCGGGATTAGCTGGGATCGAAACCCTCATTACCTTCCTGCGATACGGGATCACCAGCTTGGTCCTGGTGCTGGCGCTCATCATCGTCCACAAATGGTTGCCCTCCGGACGCCGGCGCATCCGCGAGATCGCGCCGGGCGTCGTCGTGACACTCCTGTTGTGGCTCATGTCTGCGTTCGGCTTCGCGCGCTATCTAGCGGAATTCTCCGGCGCCTATGTGAGGACCTATGCGGGCTTGGCCTCCGCCATGGTGGCGCTCGTGTTCCTGTACTGGACAGCCGGAATCTTCGTCTACGGCGGCGAGTTGAACCAGGCGATTCGCCGAGCCAAACGGCGCAGGACGGACTCCTAAGCAATCCCCCCCTTGAAACGGGGGACTTTCGCTCCCCAGCCGCCGCAGAAACCTTTCAGAGACCGGCGTGGCCATAGCGCCGGTTTGCATCGACCCTCGGCGAAAGCGCTCTCTCGCCAAGCAGGTGTTCGGCGGGGCATTGATGTTGCTGGGCACCCGGCGATCCACAGTTGCAGGTAAAGCAGTGCTCACCGGCGATCCGATCTGACTCTCAAGCGCCGGCGCGAAAGGCAAGGCGCGCGTCGCCTTTGCCCGGCCGCTACGGGTGCAGTCCGAAAAGGTGCAAGTCGTAGATCAATTTGCCGATCGAAAAGGTTACTGCGCAGCCGATCATAAACAAGATCGCCCACACCGCATAGTCGACCTGCTTCTTGAAATTGGACAGCGCCTGCGATCGCTTCTTCGAACCCATGAATAGGGCGCGGAGGAAAAGAATGATGGGCATCGCAGCCACGATGATCCCAACGAGTTTGAGCATGGAGCATTTCTATTTCGGGATGTTCATTGCCGGAATAAAGCATAGCATGGCTGCGCATTCCACAGGGTAGGGCATGGTGTTCGCCCGCCGCCCCACTTTGTGTCGCCGGCGCCATGCCGCTTATCGCGGTCGCCCAAACGGGCGCATCCGGCTGCAGCGCCGGCGGAGCACCGAGGGCGACCGGCGTGGCTGCGGGGCTTTCACGGGTCAGTTCGAGCGGATCGCGCCCGCGTTGCCGGTCGCATTGGCGATGAGATTATCGCACATCTACCGGTGCGCAAGGCAACGTGACTATTGAGCGAGCTTCCCTGCTGGCGAAGTTGATTTCAGGATGTTCTGAGCTGAGAAGCCCGAAGATGCGCAGAGGCATCCTAGCACCATCGTATCGTGCGCTTAATGCGCTCGGGTTAGAAGGATTCCTAGGCTCGACTTGACAAGGTCAACGGACGCCCCGCCGTCCTCCCCTAGGCTCGCACCGGCGACCGCGAGGTACTCATTGTTGCAGATGAGTCGCGGTCCATGGCTCGGATCGATTTCAACGAGCGCCACGCCGGCGTTTCCGAACGGCTCGGCGCCATCATCGCCGCACATCGCTTCACGGAATGCGGGCCATAAAGCCGGCAGTGGAAGCCGGGGTAATCGGTATCGGGGCAGTCGAATTGCTATGCGCTCTGCTCCTAAGCGCATAGCCATGCCGGCGCGGGATCAGGCAGCACGATCAACACAGGCTGGCGAGGCGACGCTCGCATCTGTCGTCGGAGATCTAAGCGAACCCTAAAATCCCACCCCAAAGAGGGGAGGGACATCGCGAAGACATGATCCAGAGCAGGCGTTTCTGTTTTCCAGCGAGGCTTGTTCGAATGTTGTGTGGCCGGCGGCCTGTCGTTTCACGGCTATCCGCGGTTTTGGCGGTATCCTCGTGTCAGGCAGCTTCGCATCGGATATCTTAGCATCGTCCGCGTTCATATCGTGGGTCTCGCTGCGCTTCATATCGCGCTTATCGCCCGCGAACGATTTGCCGCCGCCGTTGTCGCTCTGCCCGGAAGAAGACAGGACTTTGACTAATTGTGCGTTGTCCTGATCGAGCTTCTCAGTTCCGGCGGACTGATCCGGACGCTCCACCGGGTGTGCGCGGTCCATGGTGACGGCGGAGTCGTTGGTGACGTCCGCGACCTCGGCATTCAGCGCCGCCGCCCTAACGGGGCCGCCGGATGTAGATTCCGAAGGAGGGGCGTGGGGCGCAGCCGTGGCCACAGCATTCGGCACCATCATGTCAGGGCCTGCGTTACGCTCCGGCTCGTCACGGCGCTCGCCGGGCTTGTTCATGTTGGCGGGCCCGGCCGGTTGGATAACCGCGAACCTAGCCGATCCGCGCCCACCAATCGCCGCCAGCGCCTCGGCGGGTGTCTTTGAAATGTGAGCGTAAATCGTGTAGCCGCCCGCCAACACGATTGCGAGGCCGACAGCGGTGACCGCGTCCACGGCGATGCTGCGTATCAGGTAGGAGGCGGTCCCTTTCCGTTTCAATCTTCGGCCAACCCGCTTGCGTTCGAACTGCAGCAGCCGGTCATAAGCTGCGCGCCGCTCGGTATCGCGAAGGATTTCATAAGCTTCCGCAATTTGTCTAAACCGCATAGCAGCGTGGGGATCGCCAGCATGGAGATCGGGGTGATTGGCCTTGGCGGCTTTGCGAAATGCAGCTCTGAGCGCCTCGGCATCAACACTCGGACGAGTGCCGAGCAGGTCGTAAAGAGTTTTCATAATCATTAAACTTTCGCGCCAATCTCCCCGACAATCTCCGGTCATCAGCAAAGTCATGGAAGCCCTGACGGGCAAAGACTGTCGCAGTCGCCCACGGGCTTTGTTCGACGTTCCCGGCGGCGACTCCAGAACTGTCTCAAGCAGTGACCTTCCAATTTGCTGTCAATTTCCGTGTCAATCGAGCATGCTGGCTGAACTATAGATTCAGACATGTTGATTGCGCTACCGATCGCGCCAGATTTGCAAGATCTGTTGCAAAAAGAATACACATCCCTGCAAGATATCGGAGGCTATGAGGCCCGCGATGGATCGCTTCCGCTAGAGTGAGGGGCCGGGCTTTGGGAGAGCCAAGGAGAGCGGTGAGGAGGGCGGAAATCCCTCGCTTGAGCGAGGGGGAGGGGTGCCCAAGATCGCGCCCTTCGCCTCCAAGCCGCGCGCTGAGGTGCCTCGTTGTTATTCACGCAATCACGTCAGCACCGCACCCCGATCGCCATATCTGACCGGCGTCGCAAATAAGTTGCGTCATGTCGATAATGCAATCGTCGCGCCGCGACACTGATGAGGCCGCGTCACGCCATTGAAGATACAACATCCAAGGCCTTGCAATGTCTCTGGACAGAATTCTCGAACGATGCACTCTGATGCCGAAGACGTGGGGAGGAACTAACCCTTTCCTCTCGCAGAAAATGCATCCAGCCGGGACTGCACCCCAGTCCGGCCAGCGGCCTGAAGCGTTGGATGAAGCGCTTTCACGCTCTTGGTTTTTCGAGGGGAGCTAAACGCACGAGTTTGGCCCAAGGGGGCCAAGCGGGCTGTGCCCGCTGGCGCTCTGCGCCCCAGCTCTAAAGGACTGGGTACGTCGCGATTTTCTGTCGTCTAGACCGTCGGAGTTCTCGATGCTGAGGAGAGTACCTCGATGGCGACCGATCCGGTGAGCGCCGAGTTTACAGATGGATTCGAGAAGCATCGCGCCGAGCTGTTACGTCACTGCTATCGGATGCTCGGGTGTTTCGCGGATGCCGAGGACCTGGTTCAGGACACTTTGCTAAGGGCTTGGCGTTCTCGCGCCACCTACTGCGGCGATGCGCCTCTGCGTCATTGGCTGATGCGCATTGCTACCAATGCCTGCCTTAACGTGCTTGACCGCCAACGCCCGCGACGGTGCCCGCAAATCGATATCGAGGCAGCCATCGAGGGCGCCCCACTGCATGCGCTTGAGGCGGCTCATTGGGTCACGCCTGCGCCGGATACCCTGTTGTTTGCGCGACCCGACACCGCCGTAGAACTGCGCGAGCAGGTCTCGCTGGCCTTCTTGGCCTTATTGCAGCGGCTCCCTCCCAAGCAGCGCGCGGCGTTGCTGCTCAAGGACGTGGTTGGTTGGACTTCGCTGGAGATTGCACAAGC
>JASHYD010000984.1 GCA_030043175.1 Xanthobacteraceae bacterium
ATTCACGTGGTATGGCGACGAGGCGAAAATCGCGAGGATCATGGAAACGTACCCAGAGGGGGCGGCACGGCAAGACATGACGCCGAAAGAACTCGCCGTTATCTGCATCGATCACTTGGTCAACAACGTAGCCGCTCAGGACGACCTGGCGCGAGAGGCGCAGCAGATCGGCCTGATTTGGCTGATATTAAATGCGGAGTCCGCCGTTGGCGGCCACCGCGGCAAGATCAGCTTTTACGCGGCGGACACGGATTTCGAGGTCGATCTTCACGTTAGGGGCCGCACGGTCACCATCGAGGTCAACGGACCAAGCAAATTCAACGCGTGATTACGCTACTCCTGACATAACGGCGGCACATCCTCCTCGGCCAGGCGCTTCGGCAAGGCGAGTAGATATTCGTGCGGCCGCCGGCCGGAACCCGGCTTGATCCAAGCACCGCCGATTCCAGTAAATGTGCGCGCGACGATCTGATGCTCATTGGCTCGGCGCCCAAGTAGGTCGCCATCCGCAGGCGTTTTGTGGTTGACCGGTGGACCGTCGGGCAATGGCGTGATGCTCAGAACCTTCGAGAAATGAGCAGGGGTGAAGACAGCGCAATCCACACCGCAAACAGTCAAACGTCGGGAAACGATCAAACCCGCCCGTTCAGCGACGGCGCGAGCGTCGCGGCGGCAAGCGCAGCAGTTCGGCCGGCTCAACACCAAGCGCCTTGGCCAACTCTACCAACGTAACGATGCTTATCACCACACTGCCCCGTTCGATTGACCCCACGTAGCGGCTGGACAGGCCGGCACGGTCGGCGAGTTTTTCTTGCGTCACACCGCCAGCACGCCGCGCGCGGCGCACATTGGTCGCCACAGCGCCGATCACCGGATGTGAGAACCTGCCAAGCATCTGATAGGCAAATGGTTGTCTAAGAACATTAGTTCCAGGAACTGCAGTTCCTATTTTTCGTTGCGCCCGGCGGGGCTGGCCTGTTAAGCGGAATGCTGGAAACGGGGGCTTCACGGGTTCCCCTTGACCCGTGAGGGGACGGCTCGCCTGGCAACGCCGCGCGCGCAGGCTGGGCGGGTCACTCCCATGTTGAGGGAAAATGGGAGGGGCAAACATGAGGTTCCAGGTCGGCAGCTTGACTTGCGAAATGTCGCTCAACGATAGCCGCGGAGTGCAGACGCGGTGGTTCCTTCGCGGCCAAAAGGTCGAGCCGCCGAAATATCTCGACGCCGCAGATCGCCGGCAATATCGCGCGGGACGTAATGCGTTTCTGCACGCTGTTGGAAAGCTGCCCGCACGGCTCGGACCACAGTCGAGCTGGCACACCCTGCGGCGGATAGCGCCGACCTTGGTGATCGCAGCCGCGCTTGCAGCCTGCGCCCCCGGCAACGGCATCAGCCTGGAAGCCATGCTGGCGGACCACAATTGCGAGCAGGCGGGATATGAGATCGGAACACGCGAATACGCACAATGCCGGATGGCGCTCTACCAGCAATCGGCCATCAATGCGGCGACGATGCAGGGTTTCTTCTACGCTCGCCAAGCCGAGATCGCCCGGCAAAATCAGCCGCAGACTTGTACCTATAACGGTTCGAACATTGGCGGGATCACGGGCGGCACGATGACATGCCGGTAACCGGGGCGACGATGAAGAACGAAATCATCATTGATTGTGGTGTCGAGGGTGGCGCGTGGACGCTCCTGGGAAGGAGGGGTACGCGCGGCGGTCGGCGCTTTCGCGTCATTCGAGACGAAGGCGCGCCGGAGGATTTTATCGACCCAGCGGACTGGGACTGCTTCGAATTTCATCACGAGACGGCGTGGGTCGTGGGCTCGGAAAAGGCGCCGACGTTGTTCGACGAGTATTCATGGCACACATTCTACCCGGTGCGAGTTCACCCCGATTTTGCAGGCGGATTTGGGCGGCGATGCAAGAGAGATTTGATGCGTCTACGCACCACGAGGACGATTGGGCAGGCGACAACCTCAAGAGATGGTATCGGCTGTGCCACGGTGCGGGGGCAGGCATAAGTGGAATGCTGTCTGAACGCGCGAACCTATTCTCGCCAGCCGCGCCGCCAGCGCCACCGCAGCGGCCGACGGTGATCCCCGCGCTGCTCCTCGTCATGCCCCTGGGGAAAGCTGCCGGCGCCATCGCGGAAAAGCCGGAGGCGAAGCATCACCGAGGCGAACGCAATCTCGCTGCTGAGATTACCACACCGGCGGTTGACGAGCCTTGCACGGTGATGCCGCCTGACGTCACAGCCGCGGCCCGCGACCTGCTGCGCGAACACCGCGGCCAACGCTATGGCATCCTAGCCGATCTGCTAGGGCTGTGGTGCGACCGCTCCACCGCGCGCTGACGCACCGCAGGGCGCAGGGCCGCAAAAATTTCGGTGGCCCGATTTTTCGAGGCGCTTATAGATTGCGCGTACGAAGCACGGGGGCCGGCGCAAATACCCTTTCCAGGGGTTCGGTGGTTAGGGCCTTGGCGAGGCGGCTACCTCGAGAATTTGAAGTGCAGGTCTTCGCTCGACACAACGATGTTCCCGTTGGGCGCGATCGTCAGATCAAGAGGGCTGAGTTCCGGATCGCTAACCAGGCAGACCGGCAGCGTGCGATCGCTGGGATCAAACGCAACGATAGCGTTGTCGCCTACGCCAT
>JASHYD010000985.1 GCA_030043175.1 Xanthobacteraceae bacterium
GCTCAAGGTTCGCCTCCACTTGCGCATCGATCGTCGCCATGGCGGCATCAAGGGCGTCGATCTGATTGAGATGAAGGCGCAACAGGAAACGATGGTGCTTGGTCACCCGGCCACGAAGGGCCTCACGCAGTTTCTCAGGTGACGCCTTGACCCGCCGATCGGCAAGGCTGGCCAGTTTGGCGGGATTGGTTTCGCCGGCAATCAGAGCCTCAATCAACGCGGCCGCTTTTGCCCATTACATCGGTCAAAGCCGCGTCGGTTACTCGTGATACGGCTCGCGCGTTATGATCTCCAGTGTGTCCGGATGAAGTCTCAGATCGTACCTATTGCCGTCGGAGTCATGGGCCTCGTCGATCTCCCAGACATCATCGTCGTCGTCGAGTGCGATTGTGCCCCAGGCTGTGAAGCCCTCGTTGCGCAGCATCGTCTCGATGCGGGAGCGCTCTTCGGGACTCGGAGCCCGGTCTGCGAGTACCTGTGCGGGGAACAAGATGCCCACTGCTACGACGAGACCAAATACGATTTGTCTGATGGTCGGCATATAACGGCTCCGCGTCTTGGATGCCTGACAAACGCGGATGGGGAGGGCCGGTTTCCGGGGATATGCCGCGTATCGGTCAGAACGGATATCCTTTTCATCAGAATCCAGATCGGCAAGTCGAATATCCGCGACCGCGTTGACCCTGCCCCTCGCTTCCCTAAAACGCCTTAAGGTGCACCTATGGTTAGGCGGCTGCGCTTGAGCAGCTCTTCCCGATCGCCTTAGCCGCCTCGATGAAGAATTGTGAATTGCCGTGATGGCGTTTGCCAGAGCGGCCGCAGAGCTTCCGGTGAGCGCGCAACCGCGACGATGATAGTTGCGGGTCAGTCGGGCGCCGAGACCGTGGCGCTCTGCGCGGTCACGCGGTCGCCTTCCAGTAGAGATCGATCAGGCGTTTGCGCTGCGCGATCTTATGCCCTCGATCGCGCGGCGCCCCGCATGAGCCTTGTCCGGCGGTTCGACCGCAGCATTGGCGAGCGCACAGACCCGCGCTTGCCGGAATTGGCAAGGTGACGGGCCATTTGGCAAGCCAAGCCCTGATCTGCGCAAGCGGCTCGCCCGGATGGGACCGCTCGCAGACGTGCCAGCAGCAGCCGGCCTCGCTTGCGGCGGCCGCAGTTATTCCGCCACCTGCTCGTCCTTTGACCGAAGTGCCGGTAGGCGTCATTTTGTTGATTCCGGCGGCCTCGGCTACAGCCTCCACCACGACGGCCCGGATTCGCTGGCGATAGAACAGCTCGGCCGCGACCGTCAGATGACGTCCGCGCAGTGGAATTTCTGTCCTTTGGCTCGTGGCTTAGGGTCGGCTTGGCGGATTTCATTCTCGGCTTCTTGACAGAGGTGTTACCGGTCAGTATCTATCAGGTGTTACCGGTCAGTATCGCAAGCGTGCGGGTTTGGTCTCACCGGGAGAGGGCTCCGTGACAAGTCAAGGGAGCGTTTTGCGAACCCACGGGGAAGCCGATCTCGTCGCGTTCCGCGTGCCGTTCCTGGCCGATCCTGATCTTTGGCTGCGCTATCTGCGAGGTGGGCCGCTCAACGCGCCCGACCCAAGAACCTTCTGTGCCGGCGAAGAGAGGGACTACGTCCATCATCCGGCACTCACCGCCGCCGTCCGAATGACACGGAAGCGCTGGGATTCTGGGATTGCAGCGACCTGCGTTCGCATAGGAACACGAGAAGTGACATGACCAAGCACAATGTTGCCGTCGGCTTTGCCCTCGCCGCTGCCGTCGCGCTTGCACCGCTATGCTCGGCGACAGATCATCCAGGGCACCCAAGTCATGGTACGGAGGCTTTCGGCGCCGTTCCACAGATCTCCACTTCGCAGTCGCCTGACGCGGTGGCCTGGCGCATCCGGCGCCTGACCGAATCCCTCGAGCAATCGCGCGTCGCCGCCCAAAAGAACCCGCTGCTGCTTGCGGACGTCGGCTATTACCAAGTCGAGCTTGCGAACGCTCGCCGCGCGCAAGCCGTCGCAGCTCAATAGCAAAAGGGCGGATCAGCCTGGAGAGCGGACACCCCCTCGGCGAACGGCTTCTGCGTCATGACCGCGGCTAGCAGACAGTTGGGCATCGCTGATGGCCTCGTCACGGAACCAATTGGCGTCGACTGGCGGCCCCCGGGTTGGCGTTCGGGCCCCTCACGGTCTTAAGGCCCAGCATATCCAGGAAGAGCTTCTTAAGATTGCCTTCCAAGGCGCTGGGCTCGTCGTCTGCGCGGAACATGAGGTTGCCCGTCTGCAACACAGGCTGCGCCGGCCGATTTCAGGCCGACGGAAGGAGTTTTGGACATCCCACCGACATTTACCGACGCAAAAGGGCGATTAAGTTGTGCATAGGGTTGCGGTTGGCCAACCCGGTCCGCGGATCAGTGTTCGATGATGAGAGGAAGCCCGAAGGCTGGGACAAGCGCGGGCGCCAACGGGCGCATGAAGGCCGTCAGGCTCGAGATGGCGTCGCCCTCGATGCCCAGCACCTGCAGCGAGTGGGCGCGCCACGCGCGC
>JASHYD010000986.1 GCA_030043175.1 Xanthobacteraceae bacterium
CGCTACAAGGCGGGATCGCAGCGGGCGATCCGAGACGCCGACTGGAAATATCTTCGCATCGCCGGCAACGAGTTTTTGTTCGATGTGGTTCAAGACCCGCGCGAGCGCGCCAATCTTAAGGACAGACAAGGACATGTCTTCGAGCGGCTAAAGCGCGATTGGGAGGCATGGAACGCGATGATGCTCGAGGAGCGGCCGCGGCCCGCAGCTTACGGCCAGCCGGGAAATCTGCTGGCGGATCACTATGGCGTCGTCAATCCCACAGTCCCGCCGCGGACCGCCGGTGAAAGGTGAAGGCCACCTCAGGTCCGATATAGGATGATTGGCGCTGACCTCACGCTTTCGTCTCCACCCGGAAAGGCCTGCTCAAAAACCGCGACCCCGCCCAGCCATACCGCCACGGCAAGTCCGCCGCCTTGGAGATGCCGACCCGCGGACCGGCCGCGATCTCAACCGGCAAGGTCCGCGCAAACAGCGCGAAAGGCGCCCGATCGAGGGCCATGCCGTTATAGGCGCGCGTGATGGCCAGCGCCTCACACAGCCGCCCGGGTCCGGCACAAAGGAGCCGCTCATCCTCTAAGCCGCGACGGCGGCGCATGGTGGGGAGGCCTTGGGTCGGCATCAGCGCGCGGATCAGCACGGCGCTGGCGCTGTCTTCGGCTTCGCAGACGAAATTGACGCACCAATGGATGCCGTAGGAGCGGTACACGTAGACATAACCCGGCGGTCCGAACATCACGGCGTTGCGCGCTGTCGGTCCTCCAAAGCTGTGCGCCGCCGGGTCGGTATGGTGATAGGCCTCAACTTCAACGATGGGGCCGCCAACACCGTCGACCAAAAAGGTGGCGCCGATCAGCTCCGGCGCCACCTCGTGGACGCTGCGGGCGAAAAAGCCTCGTGCTAACTGTCGCTTCTTCAACGACTTTTCTGCCATGGCAACATCTGTTGCGTTTCCGACACATGTTGACAAGATTTGCGATACGGGCCACCGCCGCCGCTTTTCCGCCACAGGAGTCGCTGATCTCAATGGAGGGCAATCCTCTGCGCAAATCGATCGTCGGCGAGGTGCCCTTGGGTGGTGCAGCTTCATGGACGCCAAGCTTCATGCACGCCAGAGGAATCTGAAGCTTGCGAACAGGCTGTCCCTGCGGCCTGTGACAGCCGGCATTGCCGGCTGGAACGAAGCGCCTGAGGTCGCTGCGGTCGTGACAGCATCCGGCGGCTGCACCCATGCTGTGCGGCATCTGCCCGCGATCGCCCCTAAAAGTGGAATCACCTTCGATCTGGTCGACGGTGTCGAAGTCTTCAAACGGACACCTTACATCGCAGATTTGAAACCAACCGGCCGTTTTGTCGCCAAAGATTTAGTCGATCTTAGCAGCGTTCCACTGCTGACCAAGACATTGCTGGACAACGGATTCATGCGTGGCGACTGCATGACCGTTACCGGGTGCGCCATGGCCGAAAAACTCAATTGTGTGGCCTGGACTCCCGACGTTGTCCGTCCGGCCGACCAAGATGCCGAGTTTGAAAAGCGCCCGGCGGCGTGGCAACCGCAGGGAATGGGGTCGGGATGTCTTTGGAAATACGCCCAAGAGGTCGGGGCGGCGCGCCACGGCGCCGTCACCTATCCTGTCGGGGCGGCCGAGAAGGCGTGCTATGCGGATATCTGAATGTATTGTGTCAGTTGCGTTGCTCGGGTTCGGTCTTGGGTTGACCGCGGCCTACGCGCTTGATGGCACCCCAAGCGATCCCAAGTTTACTCCGCCAGTTGGCGGTGAAGTCGCGCCGGGGGGAGCGCCCAACGTTGGGGTGGGCATCGGGCGCGCGACCCCGTTTCAGGCGTTTCAAAAGGGCGCCCGTGCGCTGCAGGCAGGCGACACCAAAAGCGGACTTGAGGCGCTTGAATACGCGGCCCGCAACGGTGAGGTTACGGCGCTATGGAAACTTGGCCGCATGTATGCGGACGGCGATGGCGTCAAGCAGAGCGATCAGCGTGCATTCGAATACTTCCGCACGCTCGCCGATTCGCATGCCGAGGAGATGCCGGGCACCACGCCCGCGGTGTTCGTCGCCAAAGCCTTCGTCGAAATCGGCAGCTACTTTCTGACCGGTATCCCCAATTACATCAAGACCGATGCCGCCCGTGCGCACCAAGTGTTCTCGTATGCGGCGTCTTATTTCGGCGATCCGGACGCCCAGTATCACCTCGGCCGCACCTACCTTGACGGCCAGGGAACCGCCAAGAGCCCGAAGCAGGCGGCACGTTGGTTGTCGAACGCAGCCGGCAAGGGGCAATATGAGGCTCAAGCGGTGCTGGGCGCCATGCTCTTTAAGGGCGAATCGGTACCTCGCGACGCGCCACGAGGCCTGATGTACCTCATTCTCGCGCGGGATTCGGCTACTCCGAAGGAGACCTGGATTGCGGAGTTGTACAACGCCGCAGTGAAGCAGGCGACCCCGGACGAGCAAGAAGCCGCGCTGATCCATGTGGAACACTGGATCGAGCAGTCCCGCAGCGGACATCACCAGTAGAGAACGTGAAGCGTTCCGACTTTTAGCGTGTCTTTGTCACTGAGCCAAACGCGTGGGATCGCTCCCCAGCGATCCCGATAAGCGCGGGTGCGCGACTATTGCGATGGCCGGGCAAGCGCCGCTATGATCGCGCACGGTCGTGGTACCTGCATACGTCTTTGCCGCCTTATAACTCAAGCTCCACCCACACTGGCACATGGTCGGATGGCTTTTCCCAGCCGCGGACATGCTTGTCGATGCCGACCGCTATCAGGCGGTCCGCGGCCTGAGGTGACAGCAGCAAATGGTCGATCCTTATGCCGGCATTCTTCTGCCAGGCGCCGGCTTGGTAATCCCAAAACGTATAGATCCCCTCCGCATCGGTGGTCGCGCGTACGGCTTCGATGAGGCCAAGGTGCAAAAGCGCCCTGAAGTTCGCCCGGGTCTGCGGCAGGAATAGCGCGTCGCCTGCCCAGGCAACGGGGTCGTGCACATCCGCCGGTGCCGGGATAACGTTATAGTCACCGGCCAGCACCAACGGCTCCTCGAGGCGCATTCGGACGTCAGCATAGTGCAGCAGCCGATCCATCCACCTCAGCTTGTAGGAATATTTGTCGGTTCGAGGCGGGTTGCCGTTTGGCAGATAGATCGACGCGATGCGCAGCGCGCGCGATCCTGACGACACGACGACTTCGAGAAAACGGGCGTGGTCGTCTTCATCGTCTCCAGGCAACCGCGCGCTCACCTCGTCCAAGCGCAACTTGGATAGTATTGCTACACCGTTGAACGCCCTCTGGCCGTGCACCGCGATATTGTATCCCAGGCCCTCGATGGCTTCGCGCGGGAAGGCCGCGTCGATGCACTTGGTTTCCTGCAGGCAGGCCACGTCCGGCTGGCGTTCCTCAAGCCAGGCGAGGACAGCCTCAAGCCGCTGCTTGATCGAATTGACGTTCCAGGTTGCTATTCGCATTTGCACACTTCACCTTCCCATCGACGACTTGCGCCGCCCGTGCCTGCCGGCGAACGCCATAAGACTGATTCTAATTCTAGCAAGTCCGGCGAGTTGAACGTGCGGCCCCGACTCGGCCAGCGGCCGTATATCCATAATTTTATGCGCTGCCGCTATTTCGCTACGCCCTAAAAAGGGGCAGAATGTATTACCAAAAGTAATGAAACGATTGCCGACGGTACCATTATATAGACCGAACGGCAGGTAGCGCACGGTTGAGGTCATGAGCCGTGCGCCAGGATGCCGAATACTCGGCGGGGAGCGAACGCAAGCCGGACAATCCGCAGGGCGGTTGCGCGCTGCGGCGGGAGGGCGAATGACCAAGAGCAAGGCTTTATTCGGACTGCTGGCGATCGCCGTTGTGGGCGCCGCGGCGGCCTCCGCAATCGTCGGCACTGAGGTGCTGGCAAAGTGGTTTCCACCGCTCAAAGGGCTGACCGGCGACACGGTCGTGGCGCAATCGCCGGGTCGGCCGACCCAGCGTGCCGTAGCGGTCGAAGTCGCCAGAGCGGTCCAGAAGAAAACCCCGGTGACCCTGGGAGCGCTCGGCAACGTTACCACGATTGCGAGCGTTGCGGTGCGGACGCGCATCGACAACGAAATTGTCGACATTCACTTCGCAGACGGCGCCGTCGTCAAGCAGGGCGACCTGCTGGTGACCCTCGATAGCCGCACGATTGAGGCGCAGATCGCCCAGGCCGAGGGCAATGTCGCGAGGGACCAGGCGCAACTCGAAGGGGCGCTGCGCGATTTTCGCCGCTACACGGAACTCGTCCCCAAGGGCGCGACGCCGGTGCTCAATCTGGAAAACGCCCAGACGCAGGTCGACACCTTCCGGGCGGCGATCAAGGCCGATCTCGGGGCGCTGGAGAATCTCAAGGTCCAACTCAGCTTTTGCAGCATCCGCGCACCGATAAGCGGACGCATCAGCCAGGCCGCCATCAAGGTGGGCAATTTTGCGCGCTCTGCCGACACAATCCCGATTGCCACCATCAATCAGGTGGCGCCCATCTATGTCACCTTCACGGTACCGCAGCGCAGCCTGCCGGAGGTGCGGGTGGCCATGGCGGAAACCGGCGCCTCGATCGAGGCGGTCATTCCCGGCGACAATCGTCGCGCCAAGGGGATGATCACGATGATTGAAAACACCATCGATCCCACCACCGGCATGGCGACGTTGCGCGCCACCATGCCCAATGCGGACGAACTGCTGTGGCCCGGTTCGCTGGTCACGGTGGAGATTACGCTGCGCACCGAGGACGCGGTGGTCGTGCCTGGCGCGGCTGTTCAGGTCAGCCAGCAGGGCAACTTCGTGTATGTGGTGAAGAACAATGTCGCCACCGTCACGCCCGTCAAGGTCTCACGTCTGCTCGGCGCTGACTCGGTGATTGAATCCGGTCTCAACGACGGCGACGTGGTGGTGACGGACGGTCATTTGCTTCTCACCGAGGGGGCGCGCGTAAGCGTGCGCGAGCGCGCCACGGGAGCGTAAGCGGCGGGGGGCATAGCTTGAACATCTCCGAAACCTGCATTCGACGCCCCGTGATGACCACCCTCATCACGGCGTCGCTGATCGTCTTTGGAATCTTCGGTTACCGGCTGCTGGCGGTTGCCGCACTCCCGGCGGTCGATTTTCCGACCATCCAGATCACCGCCACCCTTCCGGGCGCGAGCCCCGAAACCATGGGGTCGTCGGTGGCCGGTCCGATCGAGCGAGCGCTTTCGGTCATTGCCGGCATCACTTCGCTCACCTCTACCTCCGCCCTTGGTATCAGCACGATCATCATCCAGTTTGACCTGAACCGCAACATCGACGGCGCCGCGCTCGACGTCCAGACGGCGCTGACCGTGGCGGCGCGAAAGCTGCCTGTCGAAATGCTGGTTCCTCCGTCCTTTCGCAAGGTCAATCCGGCCGATACGCCGATCATCATGTTCAGCTTGGTTTCATCGACGCTGCCGTTGTCGACAGTCGATGATTATGGCGAGGTTACGCTGGCCCAGCAGATTTCCCAGCTGCCCGGAATATCGCAGGTTTTAGTGTACGGCGCGCAGAAGTTTGCCGTCAGAGTGCAGGTTGATCCGGTCGCGGCGGCCTTGCGTGGCGTTGCCCTTGACGACGTGCGCAACATCCTTGCCAAAACCAATTCGAATACGCCGGTCGGCACGATCATTGGCACCAGCCGTGCCACCACGCTCGATGCCTCGGCGGCGATGCGCCGCGCCGCCCAATACCGCGACGTGATCGCAGCCTATCGCAACGGCCAGCCCGTGAAGCTCAGCGAGATCGCCAACGTCATCGACGATGTTGAGAACCAGCTGACCACCAACCAGTACAACAATGAAAAATCGATTGTGCTCGCGATTTACAAGCAGTCGGACGCCAACACTGTCAAGATCGTCGATTCGATATATGACCGCCTGCCGACCTACCGGGCTCAGATTCCGGCGTCGGTCAAGATGGAGCTGCTGGCCGACCGCTCCATCTCAATTCGCGACTCAGTCGCGGACGTCGAGGTCACGCTGGTCATAGCGATCGCGCTCGTCGTGCTTGTGATCTTTTTGTTCCTGCGCTCGGCCGCCGCCACCATCATTCCGTCGCTGGCGGTGCCGATTTCGCTCATTGCCACATGCGCGGCAATGTACGCCTTCGGATTCTCGATCAACAATATGACCCTGCTGGCGTTGACGCTTTCGGTCGGCTTCGTCGTCGACGACGCCATTGTGATGCTCGAGAATATCGTTCGCCACATCGAAGGCGGGATGCGGCCATTCGAGGCCGCGCTCAAAGGGTCGCGGGAAATCGGTTTCACCATCCTGTCGATCACCTTCTCGCTGATTGCCGTCTTCATCCCGGTGCTGTTGATGGGCGGGATGGTCGGACGCGTGTTCCGCGAATTCGCCGTGACCATCACGGTCACCATCCTGCTGTCCGGCTTCGTGTCGCTGACGCTGACGCCGATGCTTTGCGCACGGGTGCTCAAAAACCATCACGAGGGCGAAAGCCAAAACATCATCCTTCGCATTTTCGAAGCCATGTTCAAGGCGTGGCTGCGCGCCTATGAGATCACACTCGATCTGTGTCTGAAGTACCGGTCGATCGTGCTGTTGATCATGCTTAGTACGTTGGCCGCAACGGTGTGGCTCTATATCGTCATTCCCAAGGGCTTCTTCCCGGTGGAGGACACCGGTTTCATCCAGGCCACCATCGAAGGTCCGTCGGATATTTCATTCTCCGCCATGGTCGATCGCGCGCGGCAGATCGCAGAAATCGTGCACCGGGACCCGGCTGTCGACTACTTCAATCTTACGGTCGGCGGCGGCGGGCCGAACCCGACCAATAACTACGCACGCCTGTTCGTGGCGCTCAAGCCGCGCGAGGAGCGCGGCATAAACTCGACTGAGGTCATTCAGCGGCTGCGCGGGCCGGCCAATTCATTCACGGGCATGGCCGCCTACTGGCAAAACGTGCAGAACATCAACATCACCGGCCGCATTTCCAAGAGTGAGTTCCAGTACACGCTGCAGTCGAGCGATACCGAGACGCTCTACGGGGCCGGGCCGGAGATGCTGGAGAAGATATCCAAGCTTGCGGGGCTGCGCGACGTCACCGGCGACCTCTATATCAAGAATCCGCAGATGACGATCGAAATCGATCGCGAGGCGGCCGGCGTCTATGGCGTGTCGCAGGACCAGATCCGCCAGGAATTGTACAATTGCTTCGGCGTCAGGCAGGTTGCGACGATCTACACCGCGATCAACGATTACCAGGTGATCGAGGAGTGTGATCCGAGCGTCCAGACCGACCCCACCGGCCTCAACAAGCTCTTCCTTAAGACCAATCTCAACGGACAGGCGACCGGGGGTATTGCGCCGGCCGTGGGCTCCGGCATCAACGGGGCGTCTCCGCCGACCGGACCGGTTATCCCGATGAGCGCCGTGACTCGGATGGTGCCGTCGGTCGGTGCCCTGATGGTCAATCACCAGGGTCAACAGCCGGCGATGACGATTTCATTCAACCTGGCGCCCGGCTATGCGCTCGGAGCTGCCGTCGATGCGATCCGGCAAATCGAGGATGAGAGCCACTTGCCGGCTTCGATCGTGTCGGGCTTCCAGGGTGCCGCACAAGTGTTTCAGGATTCGCTTAAAGGGCAAGGCGTGTTGGTTCTGGCGGCCATATTCGCCGCTTTCGTGATACTCGGCATTCTTTACGAGAGCTTCATTCACCCGATCACCATCATCTCGGGACTGCCGTCGGCCGGCGTCGGCGCGCTGCTCGTGCTGATCGCCTTCAAGATGGACCTGACGGTCATTGCCATGATCGGCATTGTCATGCTGGTCGGGATCGTGAAGAAAAACGCGATCATGATGATTGATTTCGCGATTCAGCGCCGGGCCGTCGGCCTTTCCGCGGAAGAAGCAATACGCGACGCCTGCCTGCTGCGGTTCCGGCCCATCATGATGACGAGTCTCGCGGCGATCTTCGGCGCGTTGCCGATCGCGCTTGGCGCCGGCGCCGGTGCCGAATTGCGCCAGCCGCTCGGCGTCTCGGTCGTCGGTGGCCTCTTGGTGTCCCAGCTGTTGACGCTCTACATCACCCCCGTTGTCTACATCTATCTCGACAAGGTTGACCTGCTGTTACGGCGCCGCCTCGAGCCGCCCGAACACGTGGTGGAAGAGCCCGAGGATCGCACGCATGCCGTCGCCGCGGAGTAACCGCGGCGGAGCAACTTGACCCTAACACGCGAGTTACAACGAGAAACTCGTGCCGCACCCGCAGGACGCGGTCGCCAGCGGATTGTTGATTCGGAACGACGAACCGATCAGGTCATCCACGAAATCGATCTCGGCGCCCGCCATGTATTGCACCGACACCGGGTCGACCAGCACGGTCACCCCGTCGCGGGCGATTGCAAGGTCATCCTCCGCTTGAGCGGTGACGAAATCGAACTTGTATTGGAATCCGGAGCAGCCACCGCCTGCGACGCTGACGCGCAGCATCGATCCCGGCGGTTCGGCCTTGAGAATCTCGCCAACCCGTCGCGCGGCCCGTTCCGTCAATGCCAGCGAGCTTGCCATCACAATCCATTGCCTATCTTAATCAATAAATATGTGCGGACGGCGGTCCCGTCAACGGTGGCCGGGGCCGCCAAAGGACGTAGAAGGAGCGGCACATGGTGAGAGCGTGGCAGTGAATCTGGGCCGGACGCGGGCGCCGTTTGCGGCGAATCCGGCTGCCAGTCGCGGCCGTCTTTATGACGAGCCGCCGAGCGCGACGCGCAACGATTACCGCCGCGATTGCGACCGCATTATCCATTCCACGGCGTTTCGGCGGCTCGCCCACAAGACCCAGGTTTTTATCTATCACGAAGGCGACCACTATCGCACCCGCCTCACCCACACCCTTGAGGTGACCCAGATTGCGCGGTCGCTTGCGCGCGCGCTCGGCCTCGACGAGGACCTCGCCGAGGCCTGCGCTCTCGCCCACGATCTCGGTCATCCGCCGTTTGGCCATTCGGGCGAGCGTGCTCTCGATCAATGCCTCACATCCGACGGCGGATTCGATCATAACGCCCAGACCCTCTCGGTCGTCACCCGGCTGGAGCGCCGCTACGCGGGCTTCGACGGTCTCAACCTGACGTTCGAAACCCTGGAGGGCCTCGTAAAGCATAACGGCCCATTGACGGACGCGCGTGGCCGCCCAACAGGTCGCCATGCCGCCCGCGGAGTCGCGCGCGCAATTCTCGACTACAACGCCCTGCAGGACCTCCAACTTGATCTCTACCCCAGCGCCGAGGCTCAGGCCGGAGCTATCGCCGACGACATCGCATACGATGCGCACGATATTGACGATGGCCTGCGCGCGCGGATGTTCGCTCTCGACGAACTCGCCACATTGCCCCTGATCGGCGACATTCTCGCGCAAATCGAACAGCGAGGTTGCCCTGCCTCGCATGACGGGCATGGTAAGCCGATATGTGCTCCGCCGTCTGCAGGGGAGGGCAGGGCAGGGGAGCGTCGCGCCCACGAATTGGTGCGAGCGCTGATCGCTCGCATGATCGAGGATGTGATCGGCCATTCGCAGCGCCTGATTGACGAGCGCGCGCCCGCCTCTGTCGACGACATCCGGCGTGCCGGCGCGCCGGCAGTGGCGTTCTCGC
Organism: Xanthobacteraceae bacterium; assembly: GCA_030043175.1. The sequence continues at coordinate 9,682 of JASHYD010000986.1, forward strand.
CGGCCATCGCGGCCGCCGACCGCGCCATCAAGGCATTCCTATTTCCGCGCATGTATCGCCATCCGCGCATCGTGCGGGTCATGGACGACGCTCAGCGTGTGGTAACCGACTTGTTTGCACACTACATGCGCGCTCCCGACGATCTGCCGTGGGATGCGCCCGCGCAGACGGAGGCGGCGGCCCGCCGCATTGCCGATTTCATCGCCGGCATGACTGACCGCTATGCGCTGTCCGAGCACGCGCGACTTTTTGACTCGACCCCCGAACTGCGTTAGGCGCATTGCAACGCAACGGTGCATGCTTCGCTTTGCCCATCCGCATGAACGTCTTCACCCGGTTCACCGCCCACGTCCGCTCGGCCGTTGAAACGCTCGCCGCCGGGGGAACGTTTGCGCATCCGCCGGAACTTGAGCGCATCGTTGTAGAGCCGCCGCGGGATGCGGCCCACGGCGACCTCGCGACCAATGCCGCCATGGCGCTCGCGAAGGAGGCCGGTCTCAAGCCGCGAGAACTTGCCGAGCGCCTGGCGGCCGAGCTTGGCAAGCGGCCGGAGATAACGAAGGTCGAGGTCGCCGGACCCGGCTTCATCAACATGACGCTCGCGCCGTCGGTGTGGCAGCAGGCGCTCCATGACGCGATTCTAGCCGGGCCTGATTATGGCCGCAGCGATACCGGCAGAGGCGAGCCCATCAACGTCGAGTATGTCTCAGCCAACCCGACCGGACCGATGCATGTGGGCCATTGCCGCGGAGCCGTGTTCGGGGATGCGCTCGCCAACCTGCTGGCCTTCGCGGGCTATGCGGTAAGCCGGGAATACTACGTCAACGACGCCGGGGCCCAGGTCGATGTGCTCGCCCGCTCGGCTTATCTGCGTTACCGGGAGGCGCTTGGAGAAAACATCATGATCCCGGAAGGCTTCTATCCGGGGGACTACCTCAAACCGGTTGGTGAAGCGCTGGCATCAGAGCACGGCCCGACGCTCAAGGAGATGCCCGAGGAGGCGTGGCTGCCGATCGTGCGCGCGAAGGCCATCGACATGATGATGGCGGAGATCCGCGAGGACCTGGCAAGCTTGAACGTCCGGCACGACGTCTTTTTTTCTGAGCGCTCGCTCATCGAAGGCGAGAGCAACGTGGTCGCGCAGACCATCGCGGAGCTGCGGGCTGCCGGCAAAGTCTACGAAGGACGACTGCCACCCCCAAAGGGGGGAGCCGAGGAGGACTGGGAAGACCGCGAGCAGACTCTTTTCCGCTCGACAGAACTCGGCGACGATGTCGATCGGCCGCTCAAGAAGTCCGATGGCAGCTACACCTATTTTGCTTCCGACATCGCATATCACAAGTCGAAGCTCGACCGCGGCTTCCGCAATATGGTCGACGTCTGGGGCGCGGACCATGGCGGCTATATCAGACGCATGAAGGCGGCCGTCAGAGCGGTCGGCGGCGAAGCGGCCACGCTCGACGTAAAAATCATTCAGCTCGTTAAGCTGCTGCGGGCCGGCGAACCGGTTAAAATGTCCAAGCGGGCCGGAGACTTCGTGACCTTGCGCGAGGTCGTGGACGAGGTCGGGGTCGATGCCGTCCGCTTCATGATGCTCTACCGCAAGAACGATGCGCCGCTCGACTTCGACCTCGCCAAGGTGATCGAGCAATCGCGCGACAATCCCGTGTTCTATGTTCAATATGGCCATGCCCGCGGACAATCGGTGTTCCGCAACGCGCGCGAGGTCATTGCGACCCTTCCGCAGGGCGACCGCGAGCGCCGGCACGCATTGTCGCAAGCCGCGCTGTCGCGACTCGATGAGGCGGCGGAATTGGCCCTGATGCGGCGAGTTGCACTCTTTCCGCGCCTCGTTGAAGCCGCGGCAGCGTCTCACGAGCCTCATAGAATCGCCTTCTATCTGTATGAACTTGCGAGCGATTTCCATGCCCTTTGGACGAAGGGAAAGGATGCGCCACATTTACGCTTCATTATCCAGAATGATCGAGAAATGACGTTGGCGCGCGTGGCGCTCGTGCAGGGCGTGGTGACCGTGCTTGCTTGCGGGCTCGCCGTGTTAGGAGTAGGCGCGCCGGACGAAATGAGGTGATCAGCGGCGCTGCCGTGCCCTTGCCAGCCTCCCTCCCTGTCCCGGCTCGCAGGAAGCTGGGGAGGAGGGATAGATGAGGTTGTAATCGCAAATGTCCGATAGCATCTTCAACTTCGGCTTTAGCCGCCCCCGACGCCGTATCGAGCCGCAGATGTCCGATGAGAGCGGCGACCCTGGGGAGCACTCTCATGCTCCCGATCGTCACGATCCGGGGGCCGATTCGCTCAACGAGCTGGCGCGGCTGATCGGGCAAACCGATCCCTTGCCGCCGGCAGGTGAAGGCCCGGGCGGGCGCTTGGCCGACATTTCGCGGACTGCGTCCTCGCCGGCCGCCGCGGCCCAGCGTGACGATGGCTTCGCCGAAGACCGGGTCCGCCAGCGCCAGTTCGAAGGTCGCTCGTTTGAAAGTCGTTCGTCCTTGGACAAGGGCGCCGCAGTTCGCCGCGAGTCTGATTTCGCCCGATCCCGTCTGCCCGGACAACCGAGTAACCTCGA
>JASHYD010000987.1 GCA_030043175.1 Xanthobacteraceae bacterium
ACCCGGATCTTAATCCCGGTGACAAATCGGCTGAAGAGAAGTTCAAGGAGGTCGCGGGCGCTTACGAGCTGCTCGGGGACGCCGAAAAGCGCAAACGCTTCGACAATGGCGAGATTGACGCAACAGGTGCGGAGCGGCCGCAGGCGCGGTTCTACCGCGATTTTGCGACGTCGGATCACGGTCATCGCTACACAGACAGTTCCGGTTTCGCCGATTTCGTGGACGCAGACGACGCGCTTGCCGAGCTCCTGAGGCGAGGACAGCGGGCGCGCGCGAACAGGCAGGGAGAGGATTTGCACTACCGCCTGCCGATTGATTTCGTAGAGTCAATCACAGGCGCTAACAAGCGCCTGACACTGCCGGATGGCGGCACTCTTGATGTGAAAATTCCGCCTGGCTTGGTAGACGGGCAAATCCTCCGACTGAGGGGCAAGGGAGCACCCGGTACAGGGAAAGGCGGCCCCGGGGATGCCTTGATCGAGGTGGAGATCCTGCCCGACCCGCGCTACACACGCGAGGGCGACGACATTTCTTTGGAACTACCAATCTCGCTTTCTGAAGCAGTGCTTGGAGGGCGGATTCGCGTTCCGACGCCGACCGGTGACGTAACGATGTCGGTACCGAAAGGATCGAACACCGGTACGACAATGCGGCTGAAAGGCAAAGGTGCACCTCGCCGCGGTGGAGGTCACGGCGATCAATTCGTCAAACTGAAGGTGGTTTTGCCCAAGTCTCCGGACCCTGAACTCGAGGCGTTCGTTTCGAATTGGGAAAACGGCAAGGCATTTGATCCGCGCGAGGATAGGACGTCATGATCATGAACAAGCGGGAGTTCCTGACTTGTTCGGGCCTCCAAGTGCAGACGCTGGAGTTCTGGCTCGAGCAGCGCTGGCTCATTCCAGAGGAGAGTTCCACCGGAATGACCTTTTCCGACATAGACGTTGCGCGGGCACGTCTCATCCAGGATCTGAAAACCGATTTTGGAGTCAACGACGAAGGTGTGGATGTCATCCTTCATCTGGTGGATCAGCTCCACGGCCTGCGTCGAGCGCTTGCGCAATTGCACAAGGATCGCCACCGGGCCTAGCCCGATCTGCTGTGTGAAACCTTTCGGCTACCTTGTGCTTGATCATCGGTATGTGGCCCGGGCCTCCCTGGCGGAGGCGTCAAACTGGTCGGGCGGCACGGCGACGCCAAGGCAGAGCGCGTGCCGTCCGTTGCATGCTCGAATTCCACGATGTCTTATGCGCGGCGACAAGGCCGTTGATGCGTTTGCGATTGGCATCGTGGTCGCTCGTCAGCTCGGTCAGCGTCGCGACCTTTTTCGGATTTCTGAGAAAGCCTTCGAAATCTGACCCAACCTATTTTCGGCAGCTTGATAGCGCCGTGGCGCTTGTTCAAGCGCTTAAATTCGACATCCTCCGCCGGAAGGGGTGCTTGAACTTCTTGCGTGGCGTGGGGTGTCCGCACAGCCCCTCAAAGAAGCGGCTGAACGCCTCGTCGAGGTCGCGCAGCGCGTTTTGGAGCGCGTGTATGGGGGCAAAGTCGAGCCAGTCGTTCGTCGCTCGGCGACTTGTCAATTCTTTTGCCTGAGGAACATAGGTGAGCGAAAACCCGTAATTCCGGTATTCGTATTCCCGTCGCTCAAGGGCATGGTTGTATTCGTGGCGGCACGCGCCAACCCACTGCCCCAGCGCCTGCGCCTGATAGGGTGTCGGCTCAGCACAAAGCTTGTTGGCGTTGGATCAGCATCACAATCTCGCGTTATGCTCTCTCACGGCCACCCGAAGCTGTGCAACGCCAGCACGCCATTCAGGGCCATTCGGGTCCATGCCGTCCTTATACGCATATAGCGCCATCCGGTCTTTGCGTGACCAGCGGTCGTCCCTTGAGATTCGACGATTCAAGTCGAACCCCCCAGCCTAAAGGCCGGGGTGAGTCGCTCGCTTTGATCGCTAAAGACCGCACCGGCTGCCAGATGGCCGCCGCTATCGCCGAGGGTACGACCAAGGCGGCGGAAAGCGCAGCCGATCGCGGCGGGGGAAGGCGGTAGCCTGTTGCCGGCCCGTGTGTATGCTGAGCTTGGGCACGAGGCAGAATGGGTGTCAGCTGGCTTCCCCCCGAGTGACACGGGGCTAGGTAACGCCACATAACCGGGACTTTGACAATGTCGAAAGCTGATGTTTGCATGCACGACGATCCATTTGTTTGGCTGGAACAGGTGGATAGCCCAGAGGCGCGTGCCTGGGTCGGGGCACGTAACGCCGAAACCAAGGATGCACTCTGCGATACCCAGTTCGACCACGATCGGGCCTTGCTGCTTGACATCCTAAATGCGCGCGATCGCATCCCCTGGGTCGTTCAGCGCGGCAACTGCGTTTACAATTTCTGGCAAGACGAACAGAATCCAAAGGGCCTCTGGCGGCGCACGACGCTCGCGAGTTACCGCGCTGCTGCGACCGAGTGGGAGGTCATAATCGATATCGACGCACTGGCGAAGGCTGAAGGCGAGGATTGGGTGTGGCGCGGCTGCACGTCGCTGCCGCCGGCGCATCGCTACGGCCTGGTACAATTGTCGCGCGGCGGGGCCGACGCGGTGGTCATCCGCGAATTCGACCTCACCCACAAGCGCTTCGTGGAGGGCGGCTTTTTTCTTCCCGAGGCGAAGGGCGGCGCCGGTTGGCTCGACCACGGCACCCTGTTGGTATCGGCCGCACTCGGTGGCGAAGCGTTTCAGACCGAGTCAGGCTACGCGCGCACCGTGCGCCGCTGGCAGCGCGGCACGCCATTCGAGACGGCGCCGGTGGTATTCGAATGCGAGCGCACCGAAATGGTCGCTTGGGGCTGGCGCGAGCACAGCCCGAGCTACCCACGCACATGCTTCATGCGCCGGCCGGATTTCTTTCGCATGGCGTTCTACGTCGAGGGCGGCGACGGCGCCCAGCGGCAACTCGATATTCCGGCGGACGCGTATCTCTACGTTGAACGTAACTGGCTTGTCCTCAACCTGCGCTCCGACTGGGCGGATGCCGAGCGACGCTATAAGGCTGGCGCGCTGCTCGTCAGCGACATCGACGAGTTGCTCGCCGGAAACCGCGATTTCACGGTGCTGTTTGAGCCGACACGAACTTGTTTTTTGCAGCACTTTGCGGCGGCCGGCAATGCGGTGGCGTTCAAGGTGCTCGACAATGTTCATTCGCACGTCTTGCTCGCGCGTCATCAAAATGGGTCTTGGCGGGTTGAACCCGTAGCAGGACTTCCTGGCATGCAGACGGTCGATTTCTACCGACTGGTTGAGGACGATATCGATTGGCTCGGCGAGGAAGAGCATGAAGGCGAGACATTCGTCATTTCATCGCAGAGCAGTATCATGCCGCCGACGCAATGGCTCGCCCGCCCCGGTCAAGGCGCCGAAATGCTCAAGCAGGCACCGGCGCGCTTCGATGCGGCGGGGCTCGTGATCACGCAGCATCACGCCGTCTCGGTGGACGGCGAGCAGATTCCCTATTTTCAGGTCGCACGCGCCGATATGCCGCTCGACGCTACCAATTTGTGCCTGCTGACCGGCTACGGAGGATATCAGATCGCGAGCTTGCCCTATTACGCGGTGAGTGTCGGCAAGCTGTGGCTGGAGCGTGGCGGCGTGCTCGTCATCGCGAATATTCGCGGTGGTGGCGAGTTTGGACCGGATTGGCACAAGGCCGGAATGCGAGCGGGCAAAAAGCTGTCGCATGACGACTTCGCCGCTGTGGCTAAGGACCTGATCGCGCGCGGCGTCACGCGCCCACAGCAGCTCGCGTGCAAAGGCGGCAGCAATGGCGGGCTTCTCGTCGGCAACATGCTAACGCGCTATCCTGAATTGTTCGGCGCCATCGACTGCGCGGTGCCGCTGCTCGACATGAAGCGCTACACCAAGCTCACCGCCGGTTCGAGCTGGATCGGTGAATATGGCGATCCAGAAAAGGCAGAGGATTGGGCTTTTCTGGAAGAATTATCGGCCTATCACCACGTCGAGCCGTCGCGCCGTTACCCACCGATTTTGCTGACCACTTCGGCGCGCGATGATCGCGTGCACCCCGGTCATGCCCGCAAGATGGCGGCCAAACTCGCGACGCAGGGTCACCGTGTCTACTTCCATGAACCGCTCGAAGGCGGTCACGCCGGTGCTACCGACAACGCGCAGCTTGCCTTTAATATCGCACTGAGCTTCGCCTTCCTTCGCAAAACGATTGCGCCATCATTGGGCACCGCGCCGGCATAGGTCATGTCTCGCGACTGTTCCTGCCGCGCGAAATATTGATCGGCAACCTTGAGGAGAGTGGAGGCGCGATATCGATGTCTTCTGAGCACCAACTTACAAAACCAGCGCGAGCCTCCGGATCAGGCGGCGCTAAGGGTCGCGTCACTGGGCCATTACGGGAATCTGGGAGTGGCCCTTAACAAGCCACCCCTGTTTCCCGAACAAGCGCGCCGGCGGCACGCTTGGAGGACCTGCCCTGCAGGCGCGGGTCTTATCTCGGCGGCGTTGCACCCTGGCTTTCGAGCTTCTTGCGCAACTCGTCGGCACGCTTCTGCAAATCTTCCTGCAGCTTCTTTTGTTGCGCCTCGAACACCTTGGGATCGGTGGGCGGACCTTCATTGGCTTTCTGGAAACTGTTGCCTGAGTTGTCGGAGAGCGGCAACTGGAAGGTGATGGCGGCGGATGCAAGGTTGATCGCCTGGATCTGCAGCATCTGGCCCTTCTTGAGCTTGCCGACCAGTTCGGGCGTTGCCTCATAGTCCGCAATGCAGCTGCCATTATTGAAGCAGGTGACGAACGCGCCATTGAGCGGCGGTTCCTTGTCGATGACGATGCGGGTGCCGTATTGCAGCTGAACCGGGCTCGGCAGGGTGATGCGGAACAGCTTCTTGGGT
>JASHYD010000988.1 GCA_030043175.1 Xanthobacteraceae bacterium
CAGCCTTGGCAACTTGGTCCCTGCCCTGCCCCGCAACGTAACGCGTGACTTCGCCGCCGCCGGTGGAATGGCCGATGGCGGCGTTGTGGAGGTCGTGCTCAACGACTGCGGCTGCGTCGGCAGCTTCGCAATTGCGTCCACTCAGTGTTGTCGAAGGAATTGCAGCCCGGCCTCCGTGGCCACCACGTGCACGCCTACGCCAGACACGTTCCGCCGTTCAACGAAGCCCCGGTCGGCGGCATCCTCCCAGACCGTTAAGCGCGGACAAGACGTTCGCCATACCTCGATCACCTCAGCGTAGGTCCGAGGTTTGTTTGCGAGCCACTCGACGAGGTCGCGCACCAGAGGGTCAAGGGTATCCGTCATGTCGGAAACTCCAATGTTCGGTTGGAGCAGCCAGAGAGCGGACGCGAACAGAAGCGGTACGAAACTAACATGGCCTCATTGGCATCGACGACGGCATCGCGCCGCGCTCTGCGATGTTCTTCACGCAGAAGGTCGTGACAATGACGCCTGAGGCCGTCCGGCTGGATCCCCGAGTTTCATTGGTAGCAGCTCATTTGGTGAGGCCGACCTGCTTCATGTAGGTCGACAGATCCCAATAATCTGAGTTGCGACTGATCTTCCCGTCGGTGAACTCGACCACGGTCGTACCGCGAACCTCGAAAGGCTTATTGGTCGCCGGCAGACCGGGGAAATCTTGCGTTTGCCGCCCTCGCCAAATCCATTCGATCGCTCCAGATTTTCCATCGGCCGCGACGAAACGCGATTTCAACTCGAATTTCACATCTGCGAAACCCCGAAAGGTCCCTATTGCGATGTCGCGAAGGGCATCCCTCCCGTGACTAGCCGCCGCGAAGGGCACGTCTTCGTAATCGACGCTGTCGGTGAACAGGGGCAGAAGCCTCTCGACATCGCCCGAGGACCACGCGATGACCCACTGGTCGAGAACATGTTCGAGTTCTCGGGTATCTGCACCGCGTGCGCTTGAACCGGCACCGGCCAACGCCAACATGCTTACGAGCACCAGCAATTTCTGACGCATTGAAGTCTTGCCTCCTTCCCCGAGTTGCTTGGGCGGATGTCCGGGGCCTTTCACTTGTCGGCCCTCGACTGCGGCTGCGCAGGTTCGCGTGATCTCCGGGAACCTCTAGACACCTTCAACACCCGCCCCCTGGGTTTCGGCGACCAGCATACGCGCGGCGATCGCTTCGCGCTATCCGATACCGCAAAAATTTGACGGCTTCCGGCACCCACCCAATCCGACGAGTTTTTGCTGCAGACGGAGGATGGCTGCGGTAGCGGGCCGAACATCACGCCCGCATAGAGCGCGGGCAGCGCGACACCCAAAGGCTCGTAGCTGGCGCCATTGTCAGGCGACAGCTCCTGGGCCATCTTGACCGCAGGCCTTTCGTTTCGATGCCGGAGGATCGCATGGACACGCTTTCGCACGCTGCTTTCACACGCCGCTGCGTCCTGCGAGGGGCGGCAGGGGCTTCGGAGCCGCCGCTGCGCTACCGCTCGCTGTCTTCGCAAGCCCTGCGAAGGCCTCGACCCGCCGAGGAATCGTCGGCCTCATCAAGCCGAGGGAGACAGATTCCCCACTGGTCGACATAATCAAGCTGTTGCCCGAGGGCATAGGCGTCATTCCAGTGTACCTCAATCTGACCCAAGGCTCGCGCGAGGAAGACGGCAACAGCTACGCCACATACGAGGGGCACATCGCCTATCTCGCCTCACAGAAGTGCAACGTCATCGCGATCGAAGGCGCCCCGCCATTCATGCTTTTGGGCCCCGCGCGCGAAGCGGAGATGGTCGAGGGATGCAAACGAAAATACAACACCGACATGTTCACCTCCTCGCAGAACCAGGTGAACGCATTCAAGGCGCTCAAGGCGAAGAGAATTCTCGGCATTACCTCAGGCTCGGGCGGTCCGGACACGAACGAGGTTTACGCGAAATATTTCGAGGACAGCGGGATCGGCGTCGTCGCCATGGAGGGGATAGGCGCTCAATTCAAGTCGGTCCCTGATGTGCCACCCGCGACGATCGCCTCCTTACATCAAGAAGGCCTTTGCCGAGCACGCGGGCGCCGACGCTGTTTAAATCCTGGGCTCGCCCCTCGAAGCGCTTCCTTTGATTGGACCGCTGGAACGCGAGCTCGGTGTGCCGCTCGTGCAAGCGATCGCCGCGCGCATCTGGGACATCCAAAGGCGCCTCCATGTCCACGAGCCGATCAAGGGCTATGGCCGCCTGCTCGAAACGCTCCCGGCATAAACAGGCCTTTGTAGCGGCTAGATCGTCGGTAAACGCAAGCGTTCACCCCAGAAGCTTCGAACTTTCTCGGCGGGTTTCCGGGCCCGGACGGTCCAGGCGATGCCGGGGCGGCACATCGACGTGAGCGTCGCGGGCGCGACCGACGCCAAGCGCGCCTCGAAGGCCAGCCAGGTCTCTCCTCGGACCAATCTTTCATCGCGTCGGCGAGGGAGATTGCGCGCCGGCGCATTCCACGACAGGGATTCCGTTCATAGGATGCAGGGCGCAGGAGTCGCGTAGGCTACAGCCGGAGCGTTAAAGTGAACCGCTCCTCGGCCGCAAGAGCCTCTCTGCCGACGGCCGTGATGCGCACCTTGGCGACCTTGACCGACCTGCCTGAAGCCTGGACCTTCTCCCGTCGCAGGGTCGCAAGTCCACGGTTGACCAGCCCAGCGATCATGCTGACGCTAAATCCGTAGCTCATCAGTAATGCTTGCGAGGTCCCATCGGGACCTGCACCCGTGAGCACCGCCAGTGCGCGGCGCTGTTCGGCAGTGAGGCTCATCGCCGCGACCCTTTGAGGGAAGCGCCTACGTGCGTCGACCTCCAAACCGGCACGCGATGACAGCGACCGAAGATGCCTTTGCTGGACATGTCCTATCCGCGGCGTTCTTGCTTCGACGGAGGATAGATGAACATCCATTACAGCCGTTGTCGCGATTGTAACAAAATTGTAATTTGCCGGCCTGCTCACATATGGCGGATCGGAAGAGGGTATGCGAAAGAGGGTCCTGGTTGTTGCACAGGAGTTGGCGCTTCGTGCGCAGATAGCACGCACGGTGCATTCGGCTGGCTATACGGTTGAGATCGCCCCGAGCCGAAAACGAGTGTTGAAGCTGATTGCGGATGAGAATTTTGACGCCGCAGTCATGGTGATGGACCCGGGACCGGCCGCCACCACACTAGCGCGTGAGCTGCGCGCCGCTATCCCGAGGATGATTGTGGTGGCGGACCCAATGCGCGAGGCCATCCGGCCGGGCCGTTCCCTTCCCGCCGCCGACGCATTCGTGTTACAGCCATTGAATGAGCACGAACTTGTGGATCGGCTGACCCAAGTGATGGCATCACCGCCGCGCACCGACGACGATACCGCATCCCCTTCGTTACTGTGCTTTGACGGCGGCCGTGTCAATTTGGCTGGCCACACATTCATCGACGCCAATGGGCGGGAGTTGCCACTGACCCGCTCCGAGTTCGCTCTGCTGAGAGCCTTCGTTTGCAATCCTCATCGCGTTCTATCGCGCGACCACCTGCGTCGCGTTGTTGTTGGGCATGGCGTAGAACGCTACGACCGCAGCGTCGATGTGCTCGTCGGCCGGTTGCGGCGCAAGATCGAGCCAGATCCGAAGACGCCAAGATTCATCCTCACCGTGTCAGGCGTCGGATACAAGTTCGCCGCACGGCCGCAAATTATCGAAGCAGGTGAACCGCAGCCTGAGCGAGCGCCGCGCATGAGTCTCAGGCCCGCAGACGCAATGCTGGCAGGCACGTCCAATCGCCAAGCTGCCCCACAGCGTTCCGAGCCGGAGAGGCGACAGCTGACGGTTCTGTGCTGCGGCTTAGTAGACGCGGCGGGGCTTGCCACTAGCTTCGATCTTGAGGACCTCGGCAGCCTCATTCGCAGCTTCGAACACGCTTGCAATACTGCCATTGCTCGTATGGGAGGATCGAACGCGCGCTTGACGGGCGAAGAGCTTCGTGCGTTGTTCGGTTATCCGCAGGCCCACGAGGACGATGCCGAACGCGCCGTGCAAGCGGGGCTTGATCTTATCGAAATGGCCAGCCAGCTGCGATCTCCGTCCGGAGAGCCGTTGCGCGTGCAGATCGGCGTCGCGACCGGCGTGGCCCTGATAAGCGGCGAGGAGCAGATCATCGGAGAACCTCTCCTGATTGCTACCCGGCTGCGGGCTGCTGCGCCCCCAAACTCGCTCATCGTCGCCACCGCGACACGTAAGCTCCTTGGTAGCTCGTTTGACTGTCACGATCCCCCACCGCTCGCGCTCACAGGAATCCCCGGAGCAGTAACGGCTTACCAGATTACGGGAAGGCGGCCGGTCAAGAGCCGCTTCGACGCCAAACGGCCGGAAAAGCTGACGCGGCTCGTTGGAAGGCAGCATGAATTACAGCAGTTGTTGGCATTGTGGGAGAAGGCCAAGAGCGGCAAGGGTCAAATCGCGCTTGTCTGCGGTGAAGCCGGCATTGGCAAATCGCGAACCTGCGAGACGCTGCTTGATCATATTGCGGGACCACCACACACCGTCATTCGCTACCAATGCTCTCCCCACCATGTCTCAAGTCCATTTCATCCTATAATCAAGCAGCTTGAGCGCGCCGCTGGTTTTGAACGTGAAGACACGCACAACGTAAAGCTTGAGAAGTTGGACGCTCTGCTGCGTCGGGCTGGCGCAGTGTCACCCGCAGACACTGCATTATTTGCCGCATTGCTATCGATCCCGACAAACGACCGCTATGCGTTGCCAGAGTCCACACCGCAACGACAAAAGGACCTGACGATCGCAGCGCTAATCCGTCAGGTCATCAGTCTGGCGAGCACGCAGGCTCTGGTCGTCAAGCTTGCGGATGCGCACTGGATCGATTCCAGCACGCTTGAGCTGTTTGGCCGACTCATTGCGTCCGTAACCGCGGCTCCTGTTTTTGTTCTGGTCAGTCTCAGGCCCGAGTTCTTCACCCCCTGGCTGGAGCATTCGCACGTCAGCATGTTTCGGCTCAATCGGTTGGGGCGTGAGCAAACTCAAGCGATGATTGACGACCTAGCAATGGGCAAGAAGCTGCCCAGTGATGTCGCCGATCAGATTATCAACAAGACCGACGGGGTCCCGTTGTTTGTCGAGGAACTCACCAGCGCGGTACTGGAATCGGGGCTGCTCCGAGACACCGGAGACCGGTATGTTGCCGACGGCTCAATGCCGCCCCTGGCCATCCCGATGACGCTGGCAGACTCCTTGACGGCGCGCCTCGACAAGCTCGGTTGCGCCAAGGAGATCGCGCAAATCGGCGCTGCGATCGGCCGCGAGTTTTCATATCGCCTGATTGCCGCAGTCTCCTCAATGTCCGCCGAGTCGCTGCAATCAGCTCTCGCGCAGCTGGTCGGTCCCGAATTGATCTTCGTACGAGGCGAGCCGCCAGAATCAACTTACATCTTCAAGCACGCGCTCATTCAGGACGCCGCCTATGCCACACTATTGCGGGGCAAGCGGCGGCACCTCCATCAGCGCATCGCATGTGCTCTCGAACAGGGATTCCCTGACATCGTTGAGACGCAACCTGAGCTTCTGGCCCATCACCTCGCGCAAGCGGGTCTGACCGAGCGAGCGGTCAACTACTTGCGAAAGGCTGGACAGCGTACAATCGAACGGTCTGCCAATGCCGAGGCGATTGGACATCTGACGCGGGCGCTCGAGTTGCTGCAATCGCTCGCCGAGGGTCCGGTTCGCGCACGTATGGCACTTGAGCTTGAGGTGATGCTCAGTCAAGCCGCGATCGCGAGTCATGGTTATGCTGCCCCGGAGACAAAAGAAATCCTATCGCGATCGCGGATGCTTATCGATGAGTCGACCGAGCTTTCCCAGAAGTTCGCGATCCTGTACGGGGTATGGGCGAGCTCCTACGTTGGAGGCGCGTTCCTTGAACAAAAAGCGGCAGCCGTCGAATTACTCGCCGAGGCCGAGCGGCATCGCGATACGCCAGCACTTTGCACGGCGCATCGCACGTTCGGTACCACCTGTGTGATCACTGGCGAGTTCACGACCGGGCTACGACACCTCGAACAAGCATGGGCGCTCTACGACGCACAGCAGCATGCGCCCTTCCGATACCGCTACGGGCAGGATATCGGTGTAGCCGCTTCATGTTACCTGAGCTGGGCACTGTGGCATCTCGGGTACGTCAATCGGGCCTCACAAGTTGCGAACGAGGCTGTCCAACGTGCGGAGAACCTGCTCCATCCGCACACCCTGGTCTACGCGATTTGTCACGCTCGTATCTTTATGTGCCTTTTTCAACGCCGAGCAGACGACATCCAATCCTGCGCCGATTTGGTCGTCTCGCT
>JASHYD010000989.1 GCA_030043175.1 Xanthobacteraceae bacterium
ACCATGGTCGACCAATTCGGCACTCCGCACACGGAAGGCTTGCACGTGATCGAACGGTATCGGCTCATCCCTTTCGAAGCCGCGAAGCAGGCGCTGGAGCGAGGCGCGAAGGAGAATCGGGGTTTCGAACGCGTATGCGTATCCCGCTTTGTGCGTAGATCACAACCCCAATGGGCGAGATGTGACTTTCTTCTTCGCACCAAACGGTCGCGCAAAGGGCGGCATTGAGGGGATACAGAAATTAATAGTGCTTCAGCAGGTCACGATTCAGAAAGTCCGCTGGTATAAGCTCCGGGCGTGGCCCGACCGGTTGTTCCCCAAAGGGGCATACCTCGGATGGGCAGGAGCGGACGCTGCGGGGGTCGGCGACCCTCGCCCTTTTATACAGCTGAAGCCGGAGCCGTGCAACGTTCCTCTATAGGTCTCTATATCGGTCTCATCCACACCGCCATCATCGCCATCATCGGCACTGAAAATGTTACGGCGTCGTGTGGGGGCCTTGGCGTTGCCCCCACCACGATCGCGCGGAGGATCGCTTTGCCACGTGGCGGGATATTTGAAAACCTTGCCCGGGGATTAGATACCATCAGGGTTATAGGGGCAAAACTCGTGGCGTGGTTTGCCCGCGCTCTCGATCGGGATTTAAGAGTGCCAACGGTGGTGGATCAAGGCACCTGGGCGCTGGCGCGGATGAGTTCCGGCAGCTGGGATATTGCGTTTGCGCCTGGGACGGCCAGTCGGTCTCCCAGATAGTCCCAGAATGAAATTGCAAGTTTTGCGCAGGTCTTGGCGAGGCCGAGGAAGGCATCGCGGCATTCGCGGCCTCGATCGCTGCGGGTCCGCAATCAGCAAATTTTGTGGTAATCGGCTAGCACAGTGGTAAAACTATCCCGTGCCAGCCTATCGAGGGACTATTGCTACTCGTGCTCTGCTTCGACAATGCGGTGCCTGGTGCCGCACGACGAAACAGCCTTGCCGACAAGCCGCAATGGCTAACGGTCGATGCAAAATGCACGGCAGTAAGGCGCCAGGCGCTAAACCTGGCAACCAATATGCGCTTCGGCACGGGCGGTATACCCGATACCCCCAAAATACCGGGTTCCCTATGGGCACGGCTGCAAAGGATGTCCGCAGCTGATCGGCGACGGTATCGAGCGAAAGTCGCGACGATGGAAATTATCTGACTAAAAGTCATGCCTACCACCCTACCGCTGCGCCACAAAATTCGCTTCCCTACCCCCTTTCGTATCCCCCTTTGCGGCTGCGCTGACAATTCGCTGACAGCATATTTTTATACGAAATAACATCATGAATGCAATGGGTTACAGATGCACGCGGACTATAAATCCGTCGATGGCTTGGCTTTGCGGGCAGCCTTTGCGGCGCGCTTCGCCCTGCTGACCATGCGGTTTGCCTCGTCGAGCTGCACTCGGATCTCAGCCTGAACCGCGAGGCGTTCCTGGTAAGCCTCAGCTCGAGCAGCTTTGGCGGCTTTCGTCGTTTTACCATGGCGCAAAGCGTTGGAATTTCCGGATTTTGCACGTGGATTGCGCCCGCCGTGCAGGAAACATCGGCCGTTCGCCATCGCAATATGTCGGCAAGGCCCCGACGATGACGACTCCATGCCCCGCATTGCGGCTGCAATGCTCGCCTAGCTCGAGCGGCAGCTCGGTCAAACACGGGATCGAATTACCTCCCGCCACAATTTCTACAGAAAAATAACCGATTTGGCCCAGGTGAGCCCCCAACCACTTACTGGGCGCTGTTGTCGTCGTACCGGCGGCGATAAGGCGGGCAACCACGATTGGCATTTGGCCACACCCCTGCCATGCGGAACAAATGAGCGTTTCGGAGCCACCAAACAATGCGTGGCACCGGCCCGATACCAGCGGTGACACTACCGGCGGCACCTTTATCCGTCCTTCCATGGAGACTTTTGCTTTGCGAAGCGGCGCCAGAGCTCAGGAAGCTTTCGCGCTTCATGTTTGTGGCACGTATTCGCCCAACGCTGCACCAGCATCGCCGCGCGTTCCGCCTCTGCGCCGCTTCGCTGCGCGATCTGTGCGACAAGGCCGGCAGCGACCGTTGCGTCATGCATAGTGCCTAATACCTGCTGTAGGTCTTTGAGCGCAAGCAGATAGAGTTTGGTCCGTTCGCCGGGCCTAAGATCTCGGAAAAAGTCGGCTGCGTAGCGCAATTTCTTGATCTGGATGCGTAACTCATGCAGGTCGTCAGGGCTGAGGTAGCGAATTTTGTCGCCGAGTTTTCGTGCCTTGCGATGCCGCGACCGCATCACCTCCGCCGCCAAGCCTATGATTGGTTGCGTCATTGTCTTGCTTACTGCCGAACCGTGCGCGCGCTGCCAAACGTAGCGATCGATTGCAGGTCCCAGTTGTGCCAACAGTTCGGTCCACCGCGTCGAGACGAGAGCTGCTCGCGCGCGGCGATGGCGGGCGACGCGCATTGGTTCCGCCGACTTGATAAACTCACCCATTCCACGGCGATTCCTCAGGTCATCTGGCATCGAGGCAATCGTTTCGTCGAGCAAGACGTCGAGCTCTCGTGCCGCGCCCAACCGCTGCTGCAGCACGTGCGATTGCCTCAATACCGCCGGCCTGCGGCGCGGCAGGGCTGGGCTGAAGACGGAGAATGCAGCACGCAGGCGGCGGATTCCCACGCGAAGCTGATGAATCGCTTCCGGGTCATCGCCGCGCTGCGCCGCTTCAGCAGCGGCGGTAATATGGGCAATACAGCCCCGCGCCACGGCAATGAACGCTTCAGTGACGCTCATCGAGCGGTCGAGCACGATTGCCTCGCGCTGGGCGATTTGTGCACGTTCTTGTGGCAGGATTTGCGTATTGCGCACGCCGTGTCGCATGCAAGCCTCCGCGACGCTCCCTACATAGTCATCGCTCAAGCCGGCTGTCGTTGATCTACGTCAGTGCACTGGGTTGCCCGCCGACGGGCGAGGTTTGTGACGACTTGGTGAATGATGTCGATCAATGCGGCCCCTGGGTGCCTCCCCTAATCTCTCGATGAGGAGCCGGACCATGAGCAGCAAAGGCCAGATCCTTGAGAGGCTCGGCGAAAGCGCTGTGCTCCTTCCTGAATTGATAGGCGCCGCCCTTACGGCCAACGAGCGCGCCAAACTGCGGCTCACTATGCTTCAGGAGGCGCCGGTGCGTGCGCAGAGCCCGGGCGCGGTGCCGCGCGATCTATCGGCCGAGCGTCGCCAGGCCGGACTTGATGACCCAAGGTTTGATGACGTGGTTGCGGGCGCGCAGACCGTCGGAATGGGACGCTTTACGATACCAGGGAGCAGGCTTTTGCTTGAAGGTTTGTTTGATGATCTTGAGGCCATGCGCGCGCCGCTAGCCGCCTCGCCTGCGGGGCCGGAATTCGCGGCGCGCTTAGCCGAATTGCGCCAAGCGGCTCCCCATGCCGACGGGGATATCGTCGCGGCCTCGGAGATTTCCGCGCTCGGCAAGGCGCGACGTGGCAACGGCGACAGTGTGCATCTTCTCGTCATGGATTTGCATAGGGCGCTCAACCGACTGGCGGCGGAAAGCGCAGTCGAAACGGTCGCAGGCGCCCGTGTGCATCGCGTCAACCAAGACGATCGCGAGCGCATCGCCGCTTTCATGCGCGGCCTCAATCGCGCCGCTCCACTGGCGTTCGGCCATCCCGGGCTCGGTACCACCGCGACAAGAGTCGGCGAGCGGCTGGTCATCCAGAACGACATCGGCGTGACCGAGGCGCATGTCCTCGTCGTCCATGTCGAGGGAACGACCGTCACGGTCACCTACACGGACGTGCACCGCGCGCGCGCGGAATTCTTCATCTCCATGTTCGCTGGGCTCAATGTCGCATGGAGCCCGCTCAACGAAGACGCAAGCGGGCTCGGCAAAGATAGCGCCTTTTTTCTCGTGACCGGCACTCATACAGCCGAGGCACAGCCGTCACTCGATACGATGCTCGAATTCCTCGGCTCTAGAATCGTGTTCCTGATCGACTGGAATAAGGCGCGCAAAGCCCTGCAAACGTTCGCCGGCAAGCGCGCGGCCGTGGACGTGCTCGAATGGGCAGCCGCGCATGATTACGGGCATCGGGCATTTCTGGAGCTGGGCGGCACCGAGCTCGTCTTCGAGGCGATCCGGCATGTCGCAGCGGGGCGTGTGCCTTACGGGGCACGCCTCGACAACGTGCTTGGCGGCGCAGCCACCACTGACTTCCTGAAGAGTGTGCTGCGAATCGCCACCGAGGGATTGGCATCGGGACGCTCGGCCCGTCTGATCCGGGACGAGATTCAGGCGGAGCTAACCCAATGCTTCGAGACTGCCGAGAGTGCCCTTTATTCGGTCGTGCTGCGCCACCTGGGCCTCTCGCGCATGTTGGCCGGGCTGATCTCCGATGCGATGTCCGGGGGGCACCTGGCAAGTGCCGCCGAACGCAAAGCTATCGCCACGCAATCCAAACGCCTTGAGCACAAGGCCGATAGGCTCGCATTGGAAGCGCGAGAGCTCGCGCAGCGCCTGATCGACGATCGTGGGCACCTGCGTCCGGCGGCCGATGCCATTGAGCAAGCGACTGACGCGCTTGATGACGCGGCCTTCTTCCTGAGCCTCTTCCCCGACACGCCGGTCCTCGGGCGGTTCATCGAGCCCGTAGCACCGCTCGCCGACATCACAACCGCTAGCGTGGCCGACCTGGTACGTTCCATCGAGGCAGCCGCGCGTCTGCCAGAAGGCGCTCGCGTCGACGCCGTGACTGCACTGCAGGGAATTGACGCGGTAATCGGGGCAGAAAAAACCGCCGACGACCTATATCGCACCGCGCTCGGCGCGATCCTCGCCTCCCCCGCGGAAGCCAACCTGGCACTCATCGCAATCGAGCTTGCTCGCGCGCTCGAGTCCGCCACCGATCAACTGGCTCGCGCAGCACTGAGTCTCCGCGACCGCGTCATCGAAGAGCTGTCGGCCTAATGCGCGACCTGTTTTTGATCGGACCGGACGGGGAACGGCAGGCACTCGCCCCCGAAACCGCTGGCGCCAAGGCGGCCGAGCTGTGGCGGATGGCTCGGCTCGGCCTGACCGTACCGCCAGCCGTCGTGCTCTCGACCCATCTGTGCGAGCCGCTTAACCGCGGCGACAATGAGGCCGAGCACATCTTCGATCGATGTCTTGGCGATGGCATCAGCTATCTCGAACGGGCGACCGGCCGCGGCTTCGGCGATCCGCGCAATCCATTGCTGGTCTCGGTGCGATCAGGCGCAGCACGCTCGATGCCGGGCATGCTGGATACGGTGCTCGACGTTGGGCTCAATGTGAGGACGGTGCGCGGCCTGATCCGGCTCACCGGCAATCCGCGTCTTGCGTGGGATTCATATCGCCGCTTTGTGCAAGGCTTTGCGGAGGTCGTGTGGGGTATGCCCCCTGCGCCATTTGCTGCGCGGCTCGACGCTGTCAAGCGCGCTGAGGCGGTCGCACACGACAGCGAACTCGATCCCGAGGCCCTCGAGCATCTCGCCAATTCTTATCGCTCTATTGCCGCCGAGACCAAAGGCAAGGAATTTCCAGACGATCCGGTCAGTCAGCTTACTGCGGTCGCACGTGCTGTGTATCGATCGTGGGACGCTGAGAAGGCACGCACCTATCGCGCTCTCAACAGGCTGGATGGCCTGCATGGCACGGCGGTTACAGTCCAGGCTATGGTGTTCGGTAACAGCGGCGGCAGGTCCGGCGCCGGGGTCGCTTTCACCCGCAATCCGGCGACTGGCGCGAAGGAGCTGTACGCCGACTTTTTGTTTGATGCTCAGGGAGAGGACGTCGTTTCGGGGCGGCGACGCCCGAGCGACTGGAGCATGCTGGCCGCGAAACTGCCCGAGGTCGCTATTGCGCTTGCGCGCGGCGCCGAGCAGCTCGAACGCGAATTCCGTGACATGCAGGATATCGAATTCACGGTCGAAGATGCGAAGCTTTATTTTCTCCAGACGCGCGCTGGAAAGCGGACCCCGCGCGCGGCCCTCAAGATTGCTATTGACCTCGTGCGCGAGGGCCTGATCGATGAGGTGGAAGCGATACGCCGAGTGGGCGACATCGACCCGGCCTCCACCGTCATGGCGCGCTTTGCCGACGCAGCAAAATCGATTGCGACGGCCACCCCGGCGTCAGTCGGCGTCGCGATAGGCCGCGTCGTCTTCGATAGCAGGCGCGCCGCGACGCTCGCTGCCCGGGGCGATCCGGTCATTCTGGTGCGCCGGGAAACATCGACCGAGGACATCCTAGGTCTCAATGCCGCTGCGGGAATCCTCACTGCCGCCGGAGGCCGCACCGCCCACGCGGCGGTGGTGGCGCGCCAACTTGGGAAGGCTTGTCTGGTCGGCTGTTCGGCTCTGACGATCGATGCTGAGCACCGGAGCGCTAGCATTGCCGGTCAGACCCTTGCCGAAGGGGACTGGCTGTCCCTCGACGCCGAAAGCGGTGAAATCTATCTCGGCAAACGCGACATCCTGCACGACAAGCCGCACGCCGAGCTCGCGGAGATCGAGTCGTGGAAATCCAAAATTGCCACGAGCGCAACGTGAGGGTACCCGTATCTTAGGCTGAAGTTTCGCAATAGAGTGCTGCAGTGGTCGTGAAAGCTGGCACCCGTCATTCTGGATCGAGAGTGATGATCACAAGGAGATCGATTCTTGGCTACGCGGCGACTGCGATTGCAGCACCGGTGGCGCTTCATAGCTTCCGGATTTAATGCGTTCCAGGAGATCCCTAAGGTTGGCCTCGAGGTTCGCCTCATATTCCTGGGCCGTTGCGCCGTCGATGCCGGTCGCCCCATCCTTGCGGGTCCGCATGTAGGCTTCTCGCATCCATTCGAAGTCGATGACGTGGTTCAGCGAGAACAGCACTGTTCCCGGCTTTTTCCTCGCCAGTTCGACTATCCAATGCCGTTTCGTTAACAGGTTTGCAGGGTCCATGTCCCTTCCCGTGTTGCCTGGCAATGGTTCTCTATTGGGATAGAAATCGGGCGCGCCTCGCTGTAGGTAGGGGGTTTCCGTTCCTGCTCTTTCGATTGCAAGACGGGTTCACAGTCCCACCATGGCTCACGGTTCCCGAAGCCCCCCTATAATCCCGGATGGCCAGATTTCCCAGGTCCGGTTTGAAACCCTGGCTTTCTTCCGCAGGCCTTCCCAAGTTTGGAGAGGTTTAAACGCTAGTCCGTGTACACCCCCGCCATTCTGGTTTACCTCCAGCCTCGTCTCATGACCTGTTCGTGGCGTTACGCCGGTTTTATCAAGCCGACCGCCATACGGCCAAGAAGCCGCCAAGTGTCTTGAGCCCCTTTGCCCAACTTCGGTATTACCTCCGTTGGGGAGATGTGAGTGCCATCTCCTCCGAGGGCGTTACCCCTCCGTCATCGCTCCTACGGGCTCATGTGCCACTCCCGTTGGGCTCTCTCCTGCTTCGGCATTTAGCCTCGTTTGAAGAGTCTT
>JASHYD010000990.1 GCA_030043175.1 Xanthobacteraceae bacterium
CGGCACAGCGACAGCGTGAAGCTCGCCTGCGCGGCCGAGTTGCCGAGCGGTTTGCGTAGCAGCGCCCCGTGGCTCTTATGAGAGGTGCATGGCGGATGTCCTTGATCCATTGCTCGCCCGAGACTTGCGCGTACTGGACGGGCTTGCCGAGCGTCCGGCTGACGGTTTCCGCGATCTGAAGCGTAGTCAGCTCCTCGGGACCGAAAAGCTCGTAGGTTTGCCCGGCGTGACCTTCAGGGTTTGTGAGGACGGCCGCGATCACCCGACCCAGATCCCAGGCCGACACCGATGCGAACTTGCCCGTGGTGCCAAACGGAACGGCGTAGCGGCCGTTGCTGATCCCCTTTCGCATGTAAAGCAACCATTCATGGAAAATGGTAGGATGCAGGTGGGCGACAGGAACGCCGAACCGATCAAAGACACGTTCAGCGAGCCAGTGCCCCAGCGCCGAGTTGCTGCGGGCGTCAGCCCGAGCCGTGCGCTGAGACATGTTGACGATGAACTCAGCGCCAGCTTCGGATGCGGCCTGAGCGTAATTCGCAGTGGCCTCCACTAGACCTGGCCGCATTGGATAAACGAAGTAGGCTCGCTTCAGCTTCGCCGACGATGACGGCCGCACCATCCACCAGATTGGCAAGGTCAGCGGTAACGAGGCCGTTGAGCTCCTCGCCTGTGATTTCGAGGGGCGCCGCGATCGTCCTGCCGCTGTGGAGCAGGCGGTCAAAGCCATCCTAGACGCAGCTGAGAAAGGCCGCGCCGACGAGCTCGGCCGGTTGCTCGATGAGCGTCTCGACTTGATCGACGCCAGCAGCAGCGGCGACTCCTGGGGGCGAACGGCCTTGCACATGGCGGCCTGTTGTAATCGCGCCGCCTGCGTGCGGTTGCTGCTCGATCAGGGGGCCGACGTCCGCATCCGCGACTCGGCGACAATGCCTATGCCCTGCACTTTGCGGCTCAGGCTGCGGATTTGGACGTGGTCACCCTCCTGGTCGATGCCGGCTCCGACGTCGTCGGCGAAGGCGACGACCACCAGGTCGGCGTGCTCGGCTGGGCGACTTGTTTCGGTCGTGTGCGCGAATGTGGCGGCGTATCTCCTCGTCCATGGCGCCAAGCTCAATCTCTGGTCCGCCATCGCGCTCGATCGGGAGGACGACGTGCGCGGCTTCATAGCGCACGACCCGTCGCTCATCAGCGCGCGCATGAGCCGCAACGAGCAGCGTCGCACGCCCTTGCACCACGCAGCGGCGAACAATCGGCTGCGGATGGTTCGGCTTCTGCTCGATCTGGGAGCAGACCCGAACGCGAGTGACACGGCCGACATGACTGCGCTCACCGCCGCCTCCCGGGAACATGCCGATCCCGCCATCATCACGATGTTGCTCGCGGCCGGCGCGAAACTCGATTTCGCGAGCGCGCTGTACCTCGAGCGCTACGAACTCGCGGAGGCCATGTTGCGGGACGACCCCTCGCGTATCAGTCCCAACGGCCGCGACACAATCGCCCTGCACTTTTCGGTGAGAGGGAAGAACGCTGCCGGGGTGCGGTGGCTGATTGCTCACGGCGTGGACGTCAACGCCAAGCGAAGCCTGTGGGAGTGCAACCGTACGGCCCTGCACAATGGCGACCGAAAGCGGAGCAGTTGACATAGCGCGCTTGCTCCTCGATGCCGGCGCCGATCCGAACATCCGCGATGACATGCACGACGGTGCTCGGTTGGGCGAAGTTTTTTGAGCAGCCGCAAATCGCCGAGCTTGTGCGGGAACGCGGCGGAACTGGATGAGAATGGCCACCGCCAATGCGAAGCCACAATGGCAAGTGTCATTGCGGCGACATCCGCATCGACCAGACCCCCGGTTCCAGCCCCGCGGCGTCCATGGCAGCTTCGGGTCATAAGCGGGAGCGCCGACCACGTCGACGGCCTGCCTCGCGCACGGCCGGTGTACCTCAGTAAGCGGACTCGCGCCGGGACGGCCGGGTCGGGTCAGCCATGGGCCACTTGCGGACTATCCTCTGACTTGCGATTGGTCGAAAGACTTGCTAGTCGGCGAAGGCAACACTTTGGGGAATTTTCAAACTAGCGCACCCCAAGCGGGTATTCTTGTTATCGGTTGACCTTCTCATAGCGCCAACGTTAACTTGTTAACGTGGAGCGCAATACTGATTGCTCGATTTAAGTTGAGATTTTAGTTGTCAGGCGAAGGTGCCGACGTATTTTGGCGTCCGAGTGGTCGGCGGGATGTGCCAAAGTCCTGTGAATTTGCATGCGGCGTCAGTCTCTAGGGCGGGCGATCATAACGGATGCGCCCGCGATGTTGGCGTACGCCTCAATGAGAGAAGCCCATCATGCGATCAATCATCATCGCCGCGGCCGGAGCCGCAGCCCTATTCTCAACGCCAGCGTTGACGCAGCAGCCGAACCAAGGCAGCGAAGCGCTGCCGAATTTCTCGGGCGTTTGGGGACATCCTTACGTCCCAGCTTTCGAGGCGCTGGAATCGGGACCGGTGCCAGTGGTGAACAAATCCCGCCGCCGGCAAGTGTTCGGCGTCGATGGCAATCCGATTGCGCCGGGCGCGGACGCTCCCGTTACCAGCAATACGCAGCAGTTCGTCGGCGATTATACCAACCCGATTTTGAAGCCTCAGGCGGCAGAAAGCGTGAAGAGGTTTGGCGAAATCGAGCTGAGCGGTGCGGCCGCGCCGACCCCGAGCGGCCAATGCTGGCCTGAGCCGCTGCCCTATATTTTCTGGAACGTGAGAATGCAGCTGCTCCAGCGACCTGAAAGGATCACCATCCTCTATAGCGAGGATCATGAAGTCCGCCACGTGCGGATGAACCAGCCCCATCCCGAGCATGTCGTGCCATCCTGGTATGGCGATTCGATCGGACATTACGAAAGCGATACGCTTGTGGTCGACACCATCGGAATCAGGGCCGATCGGCCGTTTGCCATGGTCGATATGTTCGGCACGCCTTATACGTCGGCCCTGCACGTGGTGGAGCGCTATCGGCTCATCGACTACGAAGCTGCAAGACAGGCCCAGCAACGAGCCGAAAAGGAGCTTTTCCACATTCCGGAAGCCGCGCCAGATCCAAGTTACCGGGGCAAAGGGCTGCAGCTTAGTTTCACCGTAGAGGACCCGGGCGCCTTCACGACGCCCTGGTCAGCGACGGTTACCTACCGGCGCACCTTAATCCCCGAGTGGCTTGAGGTCGTCTGCGCCGAGAACAAACGCGAATACTATGGTGTGCGAGACACCGCGGTCCCGAGTGCCAACAATCCGGATTTTTGAGGCGCATGCAAGAACGGTCGGGTTGAGTTCCGCTTCAGGTTATGGGCGGCCAATCAGACTCCGTGACTGGCACGTCCGAAGTTACGTCAACTGCGGATGTGCCAAGACGAAGGGTCGCCACTCCGGCTTCGGGCCATAAGCGGGCGTTCCCAGCCTTTTCTGATCAGGGGGAATGATATAACCTTCAATCGTAAAGCTGGTAACCGGACGCGCCGCTTTGCTAGTCGGCGCATGCTCACGAGAGGGTAGTCATGGGCCGGCAGCTAGTTTTTCTTTTGTCTGTGACGTTGACGGCGACGGCGGCGACGCCCGCCTTGGGGCAAAATGCGGTGCCCGTGAGTGGGCCGGCAAGGACGCAAAGCGCCGCATCCACCCCAGACTTTTTCGGTGTCTGGAATCATCCGTCCTTTCCCTGGTACGAGCCGCCCGCAGCGGGTCCCGGCCCGGTGACGAACAGGTCGCGCTGGCCCTACATCGTGAATCAGCAGCCTTCAGTCGGCGGTTCTCCGGGATTGCCTCCGAGCAAGGACGGGCAGGGGGTGAGCGACTATGATCAGCTGGTCGGGGACTACACCAATCCGATCTTGCAGCCCTGGGCGGCGGAGGTCGTAAAGAAGTTCGGCGAAATTTCGCTCGCCGGCATTAGCTATCCGAACCCGTCTAACCAGTGCTGGCCCGAACCGGTGCCGTTCATTTTCAAGCGTATACAGATGCAGATGATTCAGCAGGCGGACAAGATCACGATCTTGTACGGTGAGGATCACGAAGTTCGCTGGGTACGCTTGAACCAGCCTCATCCGACGCCGGTGACGCCGTCCTGGCACGGGGATTCCGTCGGCCACTACGAGGGTGACACGCTGGTGGTCGACACCATCGGCGTGCGCACCGATCACCCGTATGCAATGGTCGACTTGTTCGGCACGCCGTACACAAAATCCCTGCATGTGGTCGAGCGCTATCGGCTGCGCGATTATGACGACGTAAGGGACGCAATCGAGCGGAACCTAAAAGAGAATTGGCAGCCCGCCGGCGATGTGTTCAGCCAACACCGAGGCAAGTTCCTCCAGCTACATCTGACAATCGAAGATGAAGGTGTCTTCTCGGTGCCGTGGACCGCAACACTGACTTACGTGCCGGCGCCAATCGACCAACTGCGGGAAGATGTCTGTGCCGAGAATTTGCAATTCTACCCCCATAAGAATGCCGCGGTTCCAACTGCGGACAGGCCGGATTTCTGAAGACGGCGGGCGACAGCTGCGGGTCATTCGCGTCGTTTTGTTCGCGTCCGCGTCATGTCCGGTTATCCTCCGAAACTCACCGTGAGGCCGAATGGGCAAGGCCTTGGGCTCAAGCGCAGCATCACGGCCGCGCATGCAATTTCAGATCCGGGAAGGGCAGTTATCGGAAGTAATCCGCTAGGATTACCGCGCGCCAGGCGCGAAGCTTTCCCACCGCTGCCTGCCACGCAACGCCCCGTTCATTGAGTGCGCGGCCCCCTTAACGGGGCAACCCGCAGAGCGCTCATGGGAGCGGACTGAGTTTCGCAACGGCGCCGTCGATAATGCTGCGGACCCGTTACCAGGCGGCCCACGGAGGATACACTCTCCGAAAATCGCGCGGAGAGGTCGCGCCTCCTCTGCGCCTCCTTCGCCATTGGGGCCGATCGGTATATGCTCGGCCGCGCGTTACCCTATTGGGAGGACAGACATGAGCACAATGCGGATCATGACGGCCGCCGCCTTGGCGGCGGTGTTTGCGGTTTCCACCGCGTCGGCGCAACAGCCGACGACGCAGCGCGTTGCCGGC
>JASHYD010000991.1 GCA_030043175.1 Xanthobacteraceae bacterium
CCATGGAAGTAGAAATAGCCGCCGAGCTTGCTCGCCAGCGGCTCGATCATGGCGAGAGCGTCGGCGGGACCGCGGACCTTGGCGACCGCAATGGCGCGGTTGAGCGAAACGATCGGCGATGGCTGCATACGCTCCAGCGTGCCGTAGAGCAGATCGATCTCGGTCCAGTCCGTATCCTGCGCCCGATTTGCGCGGGCATGCAGGGCGGCGATCGCCGCCTGTACCTGGTACGGGCCGGGGCGACGGTGCCGCACCGCCTTGTCGATCAGCGCCAAACCCTCGACGATGAGCTGCCGGTTCCATAGTGTGCGATCTTGGTCGTCGAGCAACACCACGCGGCCTTGCGGATCGAAGCGGGCAGGCGCGCGGGCGTGCTGGAGCATCAGAAGCGCCGCGAGACCCATGATCTCGGGCTCGGTCGGGAACAGTCGCAGCAAGAGGCGCGACAGCCGGATCGCCTCCTCGCACAGCGCCGCGCGGGCGCCTTGTTCGGCGACACTCGTCGTGTAGCCCTCGTTGAACACGAGGTACAGCATAGCCGCCACTGCGGCGAGGCGCTCGACGCGTTCGGCGGCTCCCGGCGCCTCAAAGGGCACATTCGCGCCAGCAATGCGAGCCTTGGCGCGCGTGATGCGTTGCTCCATCGCGGCTTCGCTCACGAGGAACGCACGCGCGATCTGCTGCACCGACAAACCCGATACGATGCGCAGCGCCAGCGCAATCTGCTGGGTTGCCGGCAGGTCGGGATGGCAGCAAATGAAAAGCAACCGCAGGATGTCGTCACGATAATCGGCCTCGTCGATCCGGTTGGCAGCAGCCGCCTCGGCATCGGTCAAGTCCGAGATCAGGTCCTCCGGCGGCAGCAGCTGCAGCCGGTTCCGGCGACGAACCGTATCGATCCCGGCATTGCGACCGACCATGATCAACCAGGCGGCGGCATCGCGCGGCGGGCCATTCTTGGGCCAGGTCTTCAACGCACGCAGGCAGGCTTCCTGAAACACCTCCTCAGCCAAATCGAGGTCACGGAAGTTGCGCAGAAGCGCAGCAACCGCCTGCGGCCGGGCGGCGGTCAGAACCGAGCTGATCCAGCTGGTGTCGGTCACGATGCGATTTTCCCCGCAAAGAACGTTCCGACGGGGCGAATCTCGTAAGCGCCACCGGGATTGGCCTCGCCGAGCTCTTTGGCGATCTCGATCGCCTCGTCAAGGCCGGCGCAGTCAACGATGTAGAACCCCAGCAGCTGCTCCTTGGTCTCCGCAAATGGCCCATCGATCACCAGTGGGGGCTCGCGATCCTTGCGCAGGGTCGTTGCCGCAGTCGTCGGCAACAGCCGGGCGACCGGGCCAAGCTTACGGGCCCGCACGAGTTTGTCCCTGACCACTGCGAGCTTCGCCATGACGGCATCGTCGTGTTCCTTGCTCCACGCGCAGGTCACCTTCTCGTCATGGTAGCAAAGTATGGCATACTGCATCTCGGCTCTCCCGCCAGCTTTCCTGCTCACACAAGGACGATCGAAGATAACCCATACCGACACCGGAACGATTTCGAGGCAATGGGGAGCAGTACCGCTCGACGGAATGGCCAGATAATATTCCTAACATGCTGCTTTTGCCGAGATCCGCAACAACGCGACAAACCTCCGCCTGATCCGCGCCCAGCCGTTGGCAGCTAAATCTGGATCGATCAAATCGGCGAGGACATTAAGTGCCACAAGACCGGCTGGACACTTGGCACCTGCGCGCCGTGCATTCCCCGTGCGCATTCCCGAATCGGCCGTCTCGGTCGCGAACGGGTCGCCAGTCTAGTCAGACTTTCACCTATGACGATGACCGCGGCGCATGCCGCCACGGGGCGGCCTGTGAATGCGGCGAACCTGCGTCGCCGTATTGCGCTAAATTCCCGTCCGTTCTGTTCGACCGAAGGCAGCGTTTCTTCGTCCAACCGATCCTTGACGGCGCAGAGCACCGTGTCATGCTTGAAGGTAGGTCGGGACAACGCTCTAACGGGGGAGCAGCGCCACAATGACCAAAGAAGAATTGATCGACGCTGCCTGCGAAATCATCGGCGGCGACGCGAAGGCGTTATCCACCGATCAGATGCAGGGATTGATGATCATCATTGAACGTCTGGCCAACGTGAGCCTCGATGAGCGCAGATCGTTCGACAATCTGTGCACCATACGGGCCATCATAGATGCTGCCGCCAATTCTCCTAAAACTGCGGACGATTTAGTGACCTTGCGCCTGACCGAAGGACAGCGCGCATTTTTGCTGGCGTTGGTCGATAAGGAAATTCGCGAACACGCTTGATCCTTGAGGTCCACGTGAGATCGCCCTGTCATGGCCACCCCGGCTTCCCAAGGCCTTGAACCCCGGCCACGAGCCGGAGGAGAACTCTCGATGGATACGGTCGTGTCGACGTCCGCCGCAGCGGCGACCGCAACGCCTCCGCCATGAGCTGACCGAGCGCCATGGGCGGCCCGTAATCTGCGCCGAAGCGGCGCGGGTTCGGGCACCATTAGTTACGGAAGCGCTGGCAAAGCGCCGCGTCGGTCGCCCGGGTCTATCTTGATTATCCTCCCTCAGGCCCGTACGAGCGGGCTAGGGACTTCGACGCCGGTGTGATGTAGATTTCTGCCAGACCGCAGCATTCGCAGGCAAAAGCAATCGGGAGGACGTCATGCGCAATCACTCGATCGGTATCGCATTATTGGCAAGCAGCGCGCTCGCCACAGCATCTTCCGCGTTGGCCGCCGACGTGACACCGGAGCGGCTGCTCAATCCTGACCGCGAGCCGCAGAACTGGCTGATGAACCACCGTACCTATGATGGCCAGCGCTTCTCGCCGCTTGCACGCATCAACAAGGACAACGTCAAGGAGCTCAGGCTCGCCTATGCGGTTCCGCTCGGCGGGTCGGCTGGCGACGAATGGGTGGAGGCGACCCCGCTCGTCGAAAACGGCTTCATCTACATCACCGATTCCTGGGGGGTGCTTTACAAGATCGACGCCACGTCGGGCGAGGTGGGGCGGATCCTCTGGCGGATGGACCCAAAGCAGGAGAAGCAGGCCAATAACCGCGGCGCCGCATTGTGGGGCAATTTTGTCATTTCGCCCGCCAACTACCCGGCGCGCATCGTGGCGACCGACAAGGAATCCGGTAAGGTCGTGTGGGAAACCAATGTGAGCTTCGGCGAGCCGCAGCTGCGCATCACCGCGGCGCCCCTTGCCATCAACGACCGCATCGTCATCGGGGCGTCGGGCGGCGACAGCGGCGTGCGCGACTGGGTGGCCGCGCTCGAAGCGGCTACCGGCAAGGTCATGTG
This sequence comes from Xanthobacteraceae bacterium, assembly GCA_030043175.1. Next base: position 3,324 of record JASHYD010000991.1, read on the forward strand.
GCGGAAATTTACTATTCCGGCACCTGGCGAGCCCGGCAGCGAAACCTGGAAAGGCGCCAACAATGCGTGGCAAACCGGCGGCGCCGCCGTGTGGGTCACGGGGACGTATGATCCGGAGACCAACCAGACCATCTGGGGCACCGGCAATCCGGTGCCGATGTACGATCCGACCTACCGGCCGGGCGACAATCTCTATACCAACAGCGCGATTTCCTGGAACCCCGAGACCGGCAACATGAACTGGTATTTCCAGTACACGCCGGGCGACATGTGGGACTATGACGAGATCGGCACCCACATCATGATCGACGCGCAAGTCGCGGGCGAGCCGCGCAAGCTGATCACGCACTCGGCGCGCAACGGCCACCTCTATACGATGGACCGGCATAACGGTCAGATCATCGGGGCCAAGCCCTACACCGAGGTCAACTGGACGCGGGGTATCGACCAGAAGACCGGCAAGCCTGTCGAATACGACCCCAGCAAGGACATCCAGACCTATTCGGGCGTCGGCAATCTCACGCCTGGCGAGTCGCTCAAACGGGTCTGCCCCTCCATCCTTGGCGGCAACAATTATTGGCCAAGCTCGTACAATCCGGGGACCAAGCTTCTCTACATTCCGTCGATGACGGGCTGCATGAACGTCGCGGTCGACCGCACCAAGCACAACGCTGAGCGCGGCTGGACCGGCGGGGAGTGGACGTCGAGCGAGCGCTTCGAAACCGACCTCATCTCAGTCGATCCGGTGACCCAGGAGGTCAAACGGCGCACCCACCTGCCCTACCCGACCCGCTCGGGCACCCTTTCAACCGCCGGCGGCCTCGTATTCCTCGCCTTGTTCGACGGCACGGTCGCCGCCTTCGACGACACCACGCTCGAGCAGTTGTGGAAGATCAACCTCGGCACCCGCTTCTCGGCGCCGCCCATGACGTTCGCGTTCAACGGCAAACAATATATCGCCATCGCCACCGGATCGAGCCCGCTGAGCAAGAGCACCTTGGCCAACACGCCAGAACTCAAGGAGCAGCGCAACGCCACGCTTCTTTACGTCTTTGGCCTATAGTTGGACGGTTTGTTGCAGGGGCAGCCCTTGTGGGCGCCCCTACAGCAGCAATCAGTAATCAATAGTCAGATCGCCGGGTCGTGGTCACCGCCTGGATTTTGGCAATGCCGGCAGCACTCATAGGGGCCGCGTTTTATCTGGCCTGCACAGTGTGGCGCTGACTTGCGCGACCGCCGAACTCGCAATCCTTACTGGTGCTGTTGGAGAGCTTCGACGATCGCAAGCGCGACCCGCGGTGCGATCGGATGTGGACACGGATTCCCCGCACGATCGCGCGTGCCAAGGCCGATTGCCATGATGCGCTCGATTTTTTCGGCCGTTTCAGTGGTGAGGTTGTGATCGATTGGCCCCCACGTCCCTGCAGTAGCTACTGCGTTCGGGGCGGCGATTCCTCTCGGCTTCGTTCCGCCATTCTTGTAGACAGCAGCCAGGGCCGGTCCCACCTTCCCTTGCGTTGACGGTACATTGCCTGCCGCCGGTCGCGTCGCGCGTACATGCCAGTGAGGCGACAGCGCCGAAAACAAATCGAGTGTCGTTCGGATACAGGAATAGATGACGAAGAGCATGGAACAACCAAGCATCAACAGCGAAAACGCGCTGACAAACCACAACAAGAGATCCACAGCAAACACGGCACTCCCCCGGGGCAGGCATCGCTGCTTAAGACACCATGTTGTCGGCAAAGTGGTCAATTCTCAATCGTAGGCGAATCGCAATACGGGTGCGCTCTCAATTGCGGTGCGCTGTGTCGACACTGGGTTTTTCGTTAGATTGCCGTTTTGACTCCAATTAAGTCGAATTTCGCCACGTTGAACGCACTGTTTCATTCTCGGGGCACCGTCGGCTACACTCTCCTTCACCAACGCATCCGATCGCGCTTCACTCGGCTCCTTTCGCCGAGCCAGCCCGCAGGTGATACGGGTCCGGATCAGGAGCCAACCGTCGGACAGGCGGTCCTATCGTGATTGAAATAAAGACGCCGTCAGGGCAAATTCAATTCGACTTTGCTCTCGTTATCAAAGGCCTCCATGCGATGTTCAGTCGAGTCGTTCTTGCCTTGTTAATGGTTGCCGCCGCTCTCTGCGCGAGCAGTCAGGCTGTTGTCGGCCAAGCTGCTCGGCATAGCGTTGTGATCTTCGTCGCTGACGGGCTGCGCTCACGGGTGGTCAATGACGCGACGGCGCCGAACCTCTCGGCGCTGGCGCGCCAGGGGGTCTCTCTGGTCAACGGCCATTCGCTGTTTCCGACCTTCACCATGGCCAATGCCTCGGCGATCGCCACCGGCCATTACTTGGGTGATACAGGGGTATTTTCGAATACGCTGTACGTCGGCCATTCAATTCCTACCGCGGCCGGTAGCTCGACCCCTTTCATTGAGAATGATGCCGTGCTCGGCGAGCTCGACGGACTATTCGGCGGCAATTTCCTGAATGAGGACACCATATTCAAGCTGGCGCGCGACAAGGGCTACAGCACTGCGGCAATCGGAAAGCATGGTCCAACGGTGTTGTTCGATCACACTG
>JASHYD010000992.1 GCA_030043175.1 Xanthobacteraceae bacterium
GCATCGCCATTCGCCGGCGCGTCAGCGCATCGCGTTGGCGCGTGAATTCCTTCTCGGCGTCGAGCAGTTCAAGGCGCGCCTTCAGCCATTCCTCGTGCGAAGCGACTCGATTTTCCATAGTTGACCTCCTGCTTGACATGCTTGCCAGTATGGCGACTGACGGATCAGGACTGGTGGGCGCCGCTTCGCCGATGAGAGATCAGTTGTAGCCAGGCGCGGCACGACGCTCATCAGCACGTACATCGGGACCATCCTGCTCGGTGGCCATGCCCCTTGGTCGGCGGAGTGGGCCAGAAGCAGATTCACAAGAGAGACCGTCCCGCTGGACGACTCCAAGGGCGAACCCCGCCATCGCGGCGAAGGCGTGAGCTTGGATCGCGGTCGAGGCATCGAACAGCGGCGCGAGGGTGGCATGGCGTACTCCGTGTTACCTCGCCATGTGCCAGAGCGAAATTTCCTGGATATGTCCGTGAAGTAAAGTTTTGTAAAGACATCCGCGGAGCCCGCGCCAGCGGGCACGTCGACGAATTGTAGGTCGGCGATCATGCGTTAGCTGACTGTTCGAGCCGTTTCACGCCTGGGGGCCCGACGCGGCAACGCGCCAACGCATCCTGGTCGCCAACCCGGCGAAGCTGTACGGATTTGCCTAGCCTCAACGACGGATGGAGTCTTTTTCTGAATAAGCTGCACGAGTGGGCGCAAAACGCCGGCTTTCGCCAATTCAAACAACGAGAATGTGCATGCCCTCACAGATGTCGTACGTTTGCACATGCAATGCAGACGTTCGATTATCGCCGGCAAACCGATCGCGACGCGGCCATTGCGGAGGTCACGCGGCGGGAGAGGACCACCGGAGCTATGTCAATCAATGAAGCTCAGTGCAGAGCTCGTGCGGCATCGGTAAAGGAGTGGTCGGATGCTCCGGAAAACGCTGTAACGTTCAACCGACCGGGGCGCGTTTTCAAAACCGCGGTACATGAAGACGGGGAGGACCATCGATGCAGCGACGGGAGTTTATTGCCGCAGTCGCGAGCGCTGTCTCTCAATCCAAACCGATCTACGCGCAACCTATCGGCGCCGTTGCGCATCGCACCGTCCTCGCAAATGGGATTCATCTCCATTCCGCCGAACAGGGCGATACACCGCGAATCCGTTTCGGGTTGGAGCGCGTCATACGCTACGCTGCGTTCTGCTCTTGGCGGGCAAACAACGCCAACAGTGAAGCTGTTCGCGGCTCGCCGATGGTCGCGATGCCCGCCGCTGTTCGATGAGCGCACTCGATCATACGATCACCACATGTAAATATAGGGAGGAATGACGGCATGAAATGGGTAAAGAAGAAGACCGCACTTCGGACGGTCATATCGACCGCTGTGACGATCGCAGGTGGCGTTCTGGCCGTTTCCGTAACCGTCATCACCGCGCCCCGCGCTGCCGCACAAACAGCCGCGCCTGGCGCGCGACCCGCGTGCAGCGCAGGCACGGTCGTGCAGACAGCAGACGGGCCGGTATGTGGCCTGACGGCCAACGGAGTGACTTCCTATCTAGGGCTTCGCTTCGCACCGCAGCCAATGCGATGGGCGGCGCCGGGGCTGCTGACGCCGTGGACGGCGATCTTCGAAGCCACCGTCGAAGGAAATGCGTGTCCGCAGCCCCGCGCAGTGGCGAACCCAAGCGAGGACTGCTTGAACCTTGATGTCCAGGTGCCGGCAAATCGCGGTGCTGACCTACTGCCAGTGATGCTCGAAATCCATGGCGGCGGGTTCGTAGTCGGCACCGCGGCGGCCAACGGCGCGAACCTGGTCACCAATGGGAATGTCGTCTATGTGACTATCAATTACCGCTTGGGGATTCTGGGTTTCATGGTCCATCAGGGGCTGGGCCCAAACTCGGGCGATTATGGATTGCAGGACCAGCAGGCGGCAATGCGCTGGGTGCAACGCAATATCGCTCAATTCGGCGGCGATCCGGGCAACGTAACCATCTTCGGACAGTCGGCGGGCGGGGCCAGCGTGTGCGCTGCAGTCGCATCGCCGACAGCGAGCGGGCTGTTCCAGCGCGGCATCAGCCAGAGCGCGTTCTACAATTACAAGGTCAACACGATTTGGTCGCCCGGAGACTGTAAGTCGCAGCTGCCGACCGAATCTGAGGCCCAGCAGGCCGGCGCGACATTTGCCGCCAAAGTGGGATGTGGCGGTGCGGTTGACCCGGTCATCTGCCTGCGGGCGCTGCCCGTGCAGACACTGATCGACAACGCCGGGTACATCGGGAACCCGACTGCGGGTGGCACCATCGGTCCGACAATCAACGGCACTACCCTGCTGATGTCGCCGGGCAAGGCGTTCGCCACTGGACAAATCAACAAAGTCGGCCTGATGATCGGGGTGGACCGCGACGAGTTCAATGGCGGGCCGATTGATTCCCCGTTCATCGCAGCCAACCCGTCGCAGTACGACGCGCTGGTACAGCAGCAGTTTGGGCCGCTGGCATCCAAGGTGATGAGCCTTTACCCGCCGTCGCGGTTTCCTAAGCCGTCGGCGTTCATCGCCTATCGGACTATCATGGCCGACTCCGCATCAGTCTGCCCGGCGCTCGCATCGTTCAAGCGGTTGGCAAAGTACATCCCGGTCCATGCCTGGGAAGGTGACAATCCCGACGTGCCGCGCGTCACGACGCCGTGGCCGACCGGCTCCTTCCACGTCGCCGAGAGCCCGTTCATGTTCGTGAACCCCGCCATCGCCCTTGACCCCAACCAGATGGCTTTCTCGGCACAAGTGATCGCACAGTGGACCGGGTACGCCCGTACGGGCGACCCGACCACCGAGGGCGCCCCAGCTTGGAGCCGCTACACGGAGCAAAGCGAGGTGGTGATGTCGCTGGTCCCGGCCGGCGACAGCACGCATGTTCCAGCCAGCACACTCGCCATGCAGCACAAGTGCGAATTCTGGGACTCGGTCTCCTTGTGGCCGATACCCCGCGAGTAACAGCCGCCCCCGCGCGACCGGCACGCAACCTGATCGATGCGACGATTAAAGCGTGTGATCGTCTGTCGCAACGGGGCCTTCTTCCATTTGGCCATGAACCGGCGGTAGCGGGCGCACAGCCGTGCACCAAAGAGCAGTACTATAAGATGGAGTGGCTGGAGCCGGAAAGTGAGAGGAATTAATATGCAACGCGCGAGCTCATCACGGTGCTCGGCCGAACGGTTCTATCGGCGTCGCAATCAGGCGGAATGAGCACAGACGAACCGAGAAAGGAGACGCACATGCATCGGCATTGGGATTTCCTTTTACTGATGACACTGGCTGTAGCGGCCACGTCCACCCTTGGGCAAGATGTAGCACGCGCAGATGAGCTAGGTGCGAGTGCCCAACAAACATCCGCATCCATTCCGGATTTCTCCGGCATATGGGCCCATCTAACCTGGCCCGATGTTGAGCCACCGCTAGTCGGCGCTGGTCCGGTGACGAACATGTCGCGTCGGAACGGCGTGAGCAATAACTACCAGCTGGTCGGCGATTACACCAATCCGATCTTGAAGCCCGAGGCAGCGGCAGTGGTGAAAAGAGCCGGCGAAGTCGCGTTAAGCGGCGCGCCCTATCCGACCCCGAGCAACCAGTGTTGGCCCGGCGGGGTACCATTCATTTTTTGGAATATCGGAATGCAGATGCTCCAGCAGCCGGACAAAGTCACGATTCTCTACGCCAACGATCATGAAGTCCGCCGCGTCCGCATGAACCAAACTCATCCAGCGCGCGTAACGCCGAGTTGGTACGGGGATTCGGTCGGCCACTACGAAGGTGACACGCTGGTGATTGACACCGTGGGCGTCAAGATCGGACCCTTCGCCATGGTCGACATGTACGGCACGCCGCCCAGCCCGGCTTTGCATGTAGTAGAGCGCTACCGACTGCTCGACTACGAAGCCGCGAAAGAAGAGGAGGAGCGCGGCGAGAGAGGAAACTTCCGCCTGCGGGGATCCGATCCGGGGTTTGCGCCCGACCCCGCTTATAAAGGCAAGGGGCTGCAGCTCCTATTCACGGTCGAGGATGAAGGCGTCTTCACGTCGCAGTGGTCGGCGGGCATCATCTATCAGCGCCCGCTCTCCCCGTTGGGCCAATGGCCGGAATCCGTCTGCGCCGACAGCACGCGCGACTATCTGGGCAGAATGATCACTCTTCCGCAGGCGGACAAACCAGATTTCTAACACATCGGTCTACTCGGTCGCGCCGCGCGACACGCCATAGTCCTCGAACCTGGTCCCGGTGCAAAGGGCGAGATACTCCGATTGGGGCGGTGACGTTAGCTGGATGGTGGCCCGGGCGGCAGGAGCGGGTCCGCGGGCCACCCGAGCAAAAATGCGCTTTTGCTGTTCAAAATGGCAGATCATTACGGTTTCCTCGCCCTTATCGACCCCGCTGGTTATAGCGGCTTTAGGGTCGGACTGGACGCGGGACACCCTTGAGGACCACTTCGTGCGAGAGGCGCGCGAGCAGCAGCTGCTCGTTTGGAGCACAGGCATGGAGCACGTTTGCGTCAAAGGCTGAAAGGCTTACGACGAGCAATTGCGTCCGCAGCACCCTAATGACCGGACGGAATGTTGCGATGTGGAGGCCTTTCAGCCATGGGCCACGAACTGCCGTCACGACTGCATTGGTATGATGGCGACCTCAATCTCCGACTGGGCAGTAGTGTTCGGCGCGGGCGGCGCGATCTCGTCGACGTCATGGCTGCTGCGCGCGGCGCCGGCCTTTGGGTGATGCCGATCGCGGCAGCGGCGGGGTCGAGTCAATCGCGATGTCTGGCGTGAATAGTCACTGCGGAGTTTCGGGCCACTTCCTTCGCAGCGGCTCTATCTTAATCATAGACCGGTGTAAGCATTACAAGCTTATAGTCCGGCCGTTCAGATGGACTGAAGGTGTATTGGCGGAAGCGGAGAAGACCCGCCTTTGGGTGATGAAATATTCTCAGACCGCCGGCCCGGTGCTGAACATTCTGTTCATTCCACGCCTGCGCGAATAGTTGACTTTCTTTTCTCAGCATATCGACCAAAGCTTTGACCCGGGCGTCCCGGAATGTGTGGCCGTAGTCTTCCCGGAATTCAGCAAGCAGCCGCTGGGCTCTGTCCTGCCACTGCGGGATGAGCGTCCGTGCGCTCTTCTCCAGAAAAACGAAACGCAGCAAGTTGCGCTGATGATTTCCATCGAGCCAGCCGCAGAATAGTCGCTCTGCGCGCTTGTTCCAGCAACAGGCGTTCCACAAACGGTCCAAACTGTAGGCCGGATGTCGGACCGCGCTGACCGCAGCGAGGAGCGAAGGCGGAGCGTCGACCTCCGGTTCGGAAGGCATCTCCGGGTCGAGACGGCCCGCAAGCTTGAACAGATAAGCCCGTTCCGGCTGCGTCAAGGACAGCGCCCGCGCGAGACGGCCAAGCGCTTCGGGTGAGGCCTGCACGGGACGGCCTTGTTCGATCCATGCGCACCAAGTCGAACTAATGCCCGCCTGCACTGCCAACTCCTCGCGGCGCAAGCCGGGTGTGCGCCGGCGGCCGCCGCCGCCGGGTTGTGCGCGCTCTCTGTGGGCGCGAATGAAGTCTCCGAGAAGCCGTCTCTGATCTGCGTCCAGCATGGAAGTATTTATACTATGATAATTTCAATATTGTAATAGGTTAATCTCGGCGCATGCTGCGCCTGCGAATGTCAAGAGCGAGTCCATGGAAAGAGCTCACCAAAGAATCGTCGAGTCCCAATTTGGGCCGCGCGCCACAGCTTATGTTGAGAGCACCGTCCACGCGCAGGGCGCCGACCTCGAGGTCATCGAAGCCATCGTCCGCGATATCCGGCCCCCGCGCGCGCTCGATCTCGGTGCCGGTGGCGGGCACGTCTCTTATCTGTTGGCGCCTTATGCTGGCGAGGTCACGGCCATAGACGTGTCGGCGGACATGCTGGCGGCGGTTGCCGCCACGGCGCACAAGAAGGGGCTGTCCAACATAGAGACCGTCCAAGCGCCGGCCGAGCAACTGCCGTTTGACGATGCCGCGTTCGATTTTCTGGCGTGCCGCTATTCCGCGCATCATTGGTGTGACTTTGATGGTGGCCTGCGCCAAGCGCGCCGCGTACTAAAGCGGGGCGGGCGCGCCGTGTTCATCGACGCCAGCTCGCCCGGCCGCGCGCTGCTGGACACGCATTTGCAGGCCGTTGAACTGCTGCGTGACTCATCCCATGTTCGCAACTACTCGGCATCAGAATGGACCGCCGCCTTGACGCTATCGGGCTTTGGCCTCGTCAACATTCGGACGTGGCGGCTGCGCATGGATTTCCTGAACTGGACAACTCGCATGTCCGCGCCAGAGGAGAACGTGAGAGCTATCCGCACCCTGCAGACTGCAGCCTCCGCGGAGACGAAGGCACATTTTGCAATCGAAGCGGACGGCTCCTTTCAGCTAGATATTCTGATGATTGAAGCAACGGCGGAGTGACAGGGCTTTCGATTGGGAGTCTCCAGCCGCATCCCGTGCCATCACGAGTGAGAGTGAGCGGGGCGCCCAATCTTCAGGCAGGACCAACAGCAAGCCTTTCAGGTATGGGTCATTTTCAGGTCAATTGGCGCTCCACCCAGGATAACAGACTTGAACGACGCTAAAATCAATTTCAAGGCCGCCCGAAAGTTCGAGAGCGATTGGGCATGACGATCGACGGCGAGATAGATCGCGTTACCAGCGACGCGAGGGTGGTGGCGCAGTCGGGGAAATCGCTGGAGATCCCAAGCCTAACAGAACCATACTCGATGAAATGCAGACCATCCAAGGACGGCTTTAGGATCGAGTTCCGATGACATCACCAGGGTGATTTTTGCCTTTGCCGCCCTAGGATTGACGCTACTCCCATCGACGACGCTCGTCGTCTCTCCCTGCAAATTGATTGGCGCAGCTTCGGGCGCACCTCGAGGTCGCACCAGCCATGCGGGCGGCAGGTGTGGGGCGCTGGCGGGCGGATGACCATTGGGAGGGGAGATTTTTTGACGCGTGGTACCTGTGGTTCTTGGAATAACTCTTAAGGAAGTTCTCGCGAAATCGATTGTCGATGATGGAGATCGTCCGCGGCGAGGAGGGTCGGCGCATTGCGCTTCCGACGCCGCCAACCGCGAGGCCTAAGCGTCATCGAAGCTCGGCAACCGATCGCCCAGAGTGGCCCACTGGCGCAGCCGCGTTGGAGCAAAAAAGCCACTCCGCGGGTGCGGTCGATCTGGCCGACGGATCGCTGCGATGGAGCGTGCCGCTCAGAACGGCGGAAGACGTGCTGCCGAATCCGACGTCCATTCTGGCTGGATCGCCGAATCCTGCCGACGCGGACGTGCGTAATTCCCGGATCAAATGTGGCGCGTCACATTTGATCGAATTCCTCACGGGACTTCACAGGGGAGTTTCGTTCCATCTGGTATAGTGGTGGGGAGCCTGGCGAATGGCAGCGGATGGCGGGCGAGGAACGCGCAGCATCAGACACGCTTGTAATCATCGACTAACGTGAACGTGAGTCCAGCGTGTTTTTGGAGGGCGTCAACCAGCGGATCGCCGAGGAGAGCTGCGGGAGTCCAAAAACCGCCCTTTTTATTGTCCTTGCCATGATGCGCCAAACACGCTGCCACTTGTCCTAGCATCTTTGAGGTGGATCCATAGCCAGGATCCGCATCTCCGGTGATTTTGGCGCCAATTGTGTGTGCATCGTCGAAGATGCCTAGGAAGCGCAAATCGTAGAAACCCTCCGCTTGGGATCGAGGGGAAGGTCCCTGACCGGGAGCAGGCAGGACAAAGCGCTGCAGGAGCCATCTGCCGGGCGTCATCTCTGTCATTGCAACGAAACCGCCCAAGGCGCCGGCGACGGCGTAGGCAGTCATACGTCCCCGCATACCGCCACCTGTGAGCATGGCCTCGTCATATCGAAAATCTTCACCATAGGGATAGTTCCAGAGCGCGCTGGACCGATGCACAATGCGAGTGTTGATGCCCGCCATAAAGAAGGGAGCCAGCCAGGCTTCGAAATCTCTGTCGTATTGCGGACGGCTAAGACTCTCTTGACGCGCCTTCGGCTGACGGTCCCTTGGGCAAAGCAAATAGGGGTTTCGCAGCTCCCGTCTGAGGGCCGGATTTACCGCTGCTTCTTTGGCCACATTGACGAGGCTTGCAATGGTGCCTCCGGAAGCGCCGCCGCGTATGGCTTTGACGCGCATCTTAATATGCGAGCAATAGCGCCCGTACCGCTCGAAGGCTCGTTTTTGAAGGAAATGAACTCCCAGATCCGAGGGCACCGAGTCGAAGCCGCAACAGTTGACAATACGAGCTCCGGTCTTAGTAGCTGTTTTCTCATAGCGATCCAGCATGCGCCGGATCCACTGCACTTCCCCGCTCAAATCGCAGTAATCTGTGCCGAGTTCCGCACAGACTTTGACGAGGGGCTCGCCGTATAAGGCATAGGGGCCGACAGTCGAGACGACGACGCCGGTTTGAGCGCACATAGCAGCAAGCGAGCGCTCGTCTCTAGCATCAGCAATGATCAGCGGAACTT
>JASHYD010000993.1 GCA_030043175.1 Xanthobacteraceae bacterium
GCCGTTCGCCTCCCCTGCCCTCATTTCCCGGGCGATCGCGGCCGGCGCCGGCGGGGCCGCCATCCCGGGCCTTGGTTTGACCGACACCATCAAGGACGTCGGCGGTGACGGACGCGTCGCCCGCACGCTCGATCGCACCCGGCTGCGGGCGGTGCAGACCCCGCAGGCATTCCTCTATGACGAGCTTGTGGCGGCCCACCGCCGCGCCTTTGCGGCCGACCGCAGTGATTTCACTGATGATGCGGCGTTGGCCGAATGGGCCGGCATGGCGGTGACGGTGTTCGAGGGCGAGGCCGGCAACGTGAAGCTCACAACCGAGGACGATTTCGCGCGTATTGCGGTGGATGACTGGGCGGCGCTCGCGGACGTCCGCACCGGAACCGGCTATGACGTGCACGCCTTTGGGGAGGGCGATCACGTTTGGCTCGCCGGGCTGCGGATTCCCTATCCGCGATCGCTGTCGGGGCATTCGGATGCCGACGCTCCGCTCCATGCCTTGGTGGACGCAATTTTAGGAGCGCTTGCCGATGGCGACATAGGCACACATTTTCCCCCGGGCGATCCGCGGTGGCGCGGCGCCTCGTCGGACCAATTCCTGGCGTTTGCGGTCGACCGGGTGGGGCAGCGCGGCGGCTGCATCGCCCATCTCGATCTCACCATCGTGTGCGAAGCGCCGCGCATCGGACCGCACCGCGATGCCATGCGCGCCCGCATCGCTGAGATTGCCGGGATCGACATCGATCGCGTCGCCGTCAAGGCGACAACCAACGAGAAACTCGGTTTTATCGGCCGCCAGGAAGGCATTGCCGCCATCGCGACCGCGACGATCCGGCTGCCGGCAAGGCGCCATGACTAGCACCACGAGCACCGACGCGATCACAGATGCGGCCGCGCGCGTGCTCGAGGCGTGCCGGGCCCGCCGCCTCAAGCTGGCGAGTGCGGAGTCTTGCACCGGAGGACTGGTTGCCGGGGCGTTGACGGAAATTCCCGGTTCCTCCGACGTGTTCGATCGCGGCTTTGTCACCTACTCCAATGCCGCCAAGCAAAGGATGCTCGGTGTCGCGGCCGTGATCCTCGAGCGCCACGGCGCAGTGAGCCGCGAGGCCGCCGAGGCGATGGCTGAGGGCGCGCTCGCGGCGTCGCAGGCTGACCTCGCTGTCGCCGTCACGGGAATCGCAGGGCCCGGCGGCGGCAGCCCGAACAAGCCGGTTGGGCTGGTGCATTTCGCAGCCGCGACCCGCGACGGCGAACGCCTCCATCGCGAGAAACGATATGGCGACATCGGCCGCAGCAAGGTGCGCAAAGCGGCCGTCGCGGAAGCGTTGGCGATGCTCGAACTGCTTGCAGCCGCCCCACCTGGTTAGAGCCGGTTTACTTGATTGACCGCTGCTGGATCGCGATTATGACCCCCATCGACTTTGAGTCACCGTCGCCCATCGAACAAGGGCCCCCAAGGGTTGCCCCAGGAGCGCTAACTTAAAGCGTTTTCGCAAGACGCACGACCGATCGCGTGCCGAAAGCAAGAGCCCGGACTGCAACGGCTGTCGATCGGTAAAACCCGCTGCGCGGGGAGCGAAGGCGGGCTTTGCCGACTTCCTCGAAAGCGGCAACAGTCGATTTCGATGCGCCCCCACAATCTAACGCGAAGAGGGAGCATAACTGGACGCGCCGATAGTGTGCTGAATCTCCTGCCATCGCAAAAATTCTTCAAACAGCGCCTTGCGTTCCGGTTCGGTTAGCGAGGGGGAGACATGCTTTGCAGCGCCGGGCGCCTCGCCAGCGCCCTTCTGCTCCGCTTGCGCCCTGTTGTCCGCCTTGCTGGCATTTGCGTCATTGCCATGAGGCTTGAGCGGCGCGCGCACCGGAGTAGCCGGCGCAGTATCGCCTTGCCGGGCGCTGACTTGCGGTATTACATTTCCGGCCGCTGCTGTCAGGCTGCCGAAGAACGAGACGATTTGTGAGGAGAGTGCATCCATCGGTGTCGGCGTTGGCGCTGAACCCGGTTGGCCCTGCGATGCCGTAACGTCACGGCCATTTGCATCGAAAAGAAACCAACATTTGCGGTCTCTGGCACGATCATAGCGAGCGCTCCAATGGGTGCCTTGGGGGACACTTTGGCTGGGTTGCTCGATGCATGCGCTTTCGGCCCGTACGGGGTTCATGAAATCGACCGCGACTGTCGCCGCAAAAACAAGAAAGACGCAAGGAAGGATCGGGGCGAATGAGTTGATGCGCTCTCGCATCGGGTTCTCCTTGGAATGATCCGCGTCGCTTGCGGACCAAGATTAAGCATTCGATGCACGCTGCGTCGAATCCCATACCTGGCTTTCGCCGCAATAATGGGTAGCAAGTCTGGCGATATAAGGAACAATTGCGGCTATGGCGCAAAGCCCCATGCGGGACTCTACGACCTCCATTGGATTTGATGTCAGCACAATTCGTTCGAGCGCTGTTGTGTTTCCCAAAATTCACTGTATTGACAAAGTCAAGCCAAGGCAGGCGTCGCACACGGCTTGCATCTTCCCGTGGAGTTTTCGTGGTCGAAAATCAGCGCCACATAATGGTCGCATCGGCAGCGCATTTGAGGCGATGCCATTCCCTTCAAGGAGCCGGGACCGGCTCCGCGAGCGGCGATGCCCCTCCTGCGCGCAGCGGTCCATGAAAATGGCTCCGCTTGGGAGCCGGGCCAAGTCGGGGAGGCCAAGTCGGGGAGGAAGTCCGATGCAATGTGCATTGAGGGACAACGATCCCCCTTCTGCGCCGTGATTTTGAGCCAAAGATTTGTGTTAACGCGCCAGAGGCGTGATCCGAAAGAACCCCCCTGAAGGCCCCGTATGGGCACCGTGGCCGCCGTCAGCTCAGGCGTCACCGGGTGGCGCGCGCCATCCAAATATGCAGCGCTGTACGGTTACCAATTCTCGACGTCCCATCTCGTCAATGTGTCGAACCGTTCGCGGCTCGCGTCAGCCTGTCCGGGGGATGGAAAGCTCTGTGAAGATCGATGGGACGGCGCCCCTACAAGGGCACGGAGCCGAAGATTGCGTCGGCACGCCTTTCAAAGGCCGAAGCGAAGCGGCGGAAGGCGGTGTCGAAGATGGCTCCCATCAGCATTGCGAGCGTGCGACTGCGAAACTCGTAAGAGATGAAAAACTCGACCTCGCATTGGGCTGGTGCGCGATCGGCCTCCTCGCCGGCGCCAGCACCTGTGGGCCGGAACGACCATCGGTTCTCCATGCGGCTGAATGGGCCATTGAGATATTCGACCAGTATGGTCCGCTTGGCCCGCTCGAGGGTCACCCGGCTCGTGAAGGATTCCCGGATCAGTTTATAAGCGACCGCCATTTCAGCGACGATGACCTCACGCTCCGCCAATTGCGTGCGCCGTATCACTCGCATAGCGCGGCAGAGCGGCACAAATTCCGGATAGCGCTCGATATCGGCGACGAGGTCGAACATGTCATCGGCGGAGTGCTTGAGACGGCGGCGGGTTGAGAACTTCGGCATCAGCGTCGCTCGATCGCGGTCATGGCGCCCTTCCCTTCTCGTCCACCCGCGCAGGAGGG
>JASHYD010000994.1 GCA_030043175.1 Xanthobacteraceae bacterium
CGCCCGATCCCGTCTGCCCGGACAACCGAGTAACCTCGACCATCCCGAGGCACCTGCCGACAATTTCGATTTTTTGCAGTTGCCCGACCGTGACGATTATGCGGTCGCGCCGCGGGACCCCATGGCGGGGGAGGACGACTACGACCGCGACCATCGCGAGGGTTCGCTGACCGGGCGGCGACATCCGCCATATGGGCAGCAAGCGGAGGAGTACGCCGACGACTACCATGAATACGAGTACGACGAGCGGGACGAGGAGACTGAATACGAAGAGCCGGATGGTCATGAAATGGGCGTCAAGAAGCGCAGCACCGGCAGACTGGTTGTTGCGGTGCTCGGGCTCGCGGTTTTCGGCACCGCTGCCGCGTTCGGCTATCGCACCATCTTCAAAGCGGCCCCGTCGGGTTCCACTCCCACACCCATCATCCGAGCCGACAACTCGCCCACCAAAATCACGCCAGTATCGGCAGACGCTAATGCGAAGCCGGCAAGTGTGTTCGACGACCGGTCGAAAGAGCAATTGATTCGTCGCGATGAAGAACCTGTGGATGTGGCAGCAGTACCCTACGGGTCGGGCGGCACCGCGGCCGACTCGTCTGCCTCCATGAGCGTTCCGCCGAGAGGAAATCCGGCCTTGTCGGGCGACGCGAAGCGGGTGCGCACGGTGCCCATCCGGGCAGACCAGAGCGACGCGCCCGATCGCTCCGTCTCGCGCTCCGTGCCGCCACCGCAGTCCCAACCTCGCGTCCCGCCACAGACACGCCAGGTCGCCGCTGCGCCACAACCTCCTGCTCCGCCACCTCAGCGTCAGGTTGCCGCGGCGACGTCGCCATCTCCCTCGGCCGCAGGGGACGCAAAGGGCACCGCGGTAGCAAACGTGCCCGAACCGGCCGCCTCGCGCGGCATCGAGGCGGGCGGCTTCGTGGTGCAGCTTTCAGCCGGGCGGAGCGAGGCGGACGCTCAGGCCTCGTTCCGCACCCTGCAGGGGAAATATCCAGCATTGAGCGGCCGCGAGCCGCTCATTCGTCGCAAGGATCTGGGTGAGCGTGGCATTTTCTTTGCGACCCAGGTCGGCCCGTTCGGCGCCAAGAGCGAGGCCGATCAGCTGTGCGAAACACTAAAGTCGGCCGGCGGGGCCTGTTTCGTTCAGAAGAATTAAAGAATTTCGTGGTCTGCTAGCCCTGGAACTTGCCCTCCAGGGCGGTGCGGGCTAATCCGCCGCCATGGTGGAATGCGCTTTCATTACCGGACTGAGAGGCACGGCGATCACGGCCGAAGAACGCGCCTTTGTGCGCGATGCCTCGCCGACGGGCCTGATATTGTTCAGGCGCAACATTGCCGATCCGCATCAACTCAAAGAGTTGATTGAAGAATTTAGAGAGATCAAAGGTGCGGATTGCCCCGTCTTCATCGATCAGGAAGGAGGCCGGGTCCAGCGGATGGGGCCGCCGCATTGGCCGGCCTATCCGGCCGGAGCGGTGTACGGCAAGCTCTATCGGCGCGACCCCGCCCAGGGCCTGAGGGCCGCCTGGCTGGGAGCGCGGCTGATGGCGGCCGATCTCACAGCGATCGGCATCACGGTGGATTGTCTGCCCGTCGTCGATGTGCCTGTCGCCGGCGCTGACGAGGTGATCGGCGATCGCGCTTACGGGGACACCTCCCACCAGGTTGCCGCTATCGCGGCGGCGGTAGTGGCGGGGCTTGAGGCGGGTGGGGTGCTGTCGGTCATTAAGCATTTGCCCGGCCATGGTCGTGCCACGGCGGACAGTCATCGACAACTTCCAGTTGTAACGGCTGATCGTGCGACCTTGGAGAAGACCGATTTCGCGGCGTTTGTGCCTCTGGCTGCGGCGCCGTTCGGCATGACGGCGCATGTGGTGTTCACAGCTCTTGATCCGGCTCTTCCGGCGACCACTTCGACCATTATGATCGGGCAGGTGATTCGCGGTTACATCGGATTCTCGGGAGCCCTGATGACCGACGACGTGTCGATGGGGGCTTTGTCGGGTCCGATTGCCGAACGCGTCCGACAATCTTTGGCGGCGGGTTGCGACCTCGTCTTGCATTGCAACGGCGAGCTTGCCGAAATGCAGGAGGTTGCGGCGAGTTGCCCGGAACTCGGCGGCGCCGCGCGAGAACGCACCGTGCGGGCGCTGGCGTCGCGCCGCCGGCCGCAAGCCATCGATGTGGCGGCGGCGCGGGCCGAATTTATGCAATTGGTGTCCGGTCGCGCCGGCGCCGCGACGGGATGACACCATGACGGACGCGACCGGCACCGAGGACGTCGTAAATGATCGCGGCAGCGACGAGCCGATGCTGATTGTCGACGTCGAAGGGTTTGAAGGTCCGCTTGATCTTCTGCTCACGATGGCACGCCAGCAGAAGGTCGATCTTGCCAAGATTTCCATCCTGGCGCTTGCTGACCAGTATCTTGCCTTCATCGAGCAGGCGCGTCGGATGCGCCTCGAGTTGGCGGCTGACTACTTGGTGATGGCCGCTTGGCTCGCCTATCTTAAATCCCGCCTGCTGCTGCCCGAGCCGGTCGTGGCGGAAGGCGAGAGCGCAGCGGACATGGCAAAGGCTCTGGCGCTGCGGCTGCGGCGGCTTGAGGCGATCCGTGAGGCTGGGGTGCGGCTGTTCGAGCGTCCGCAACTCGGCCGCGACGTGTTCGGCCGCGGCGACCCGGAACCAGTCGCCGAAATCAAACGGCCGCAATGGTCGGCAACGCTCTACGATCTCATCTCTGCGTATGCCGCGGAGCGTCAGCGGCATGCGCTACGGCGCGTGCGGCTGCCCAAGCGCAAGGTGTGGTCGCTGGTGGAGGCGCGCGCGGCTCTGGAGCGCCTGATCGGCGCGACCGGCGATTGGAGCCGGCTTGACGAATACCTCATCGCGTTCGTGGTCGAGCCGTCGATGCGATCGACTGTGCTTGCTTCCTCGCTTGCCGCGTCGCTGGAACTCGCGCGCGAGGGGGCGCTCGAAATCCAGCAATCGGGTGCTTTCGCTCCGATCTACGTGCGCAAGCGCGCACCGACTGTTCCTGTGGTCCGCTCCCTACCGTCGCCGCCTGCAGGAGAGGGGAGGGATGGGGGACCATCGTGAGCGATATCGATCAGCGAAGAGCTAAAAAAGCATCAGCCGGGAGGGCTTATTGATGGCGGGTTTTGCCGAGTTGCGCCTGAAGATCCATGAAGAGCAAAACGGCGAGGCGCCGGACATGGCGATACCCGACATCACAATCGAGACCCGACCGGAAGAGCTTCGGTTAGTTGAAGCGTTGCTTTTCGCTGCGCCCGAGCCGCTCGACGAGAAGACGCTCGCCAAGCATCTGCCGGCGGGCGTAGACGTGCGCGCCATGCTCAAGCGGCTGCAAGTCGAATACGCGCCGCGGGGCGTCAATCTCGTGCGTATCGGCAACAGGTGGACGTTCCGTACCGCTAACGACCTGTGCTGGCTCCTCACGCACGAGGCCGTGGAGCCGAAAAAGCTGTCTCGCGCTGCGGTCGAGACGCTCGCCATCATCGCCTATCACCAGCCGGTAACCCGCGCCGAAATCGAAGAGATCCGCGGCGTCTCGACCGCCAAGGGTACCCTTGATGTCCTGCTTGAGACGGGTTGGGTGCGTCCGCGCGGGCGCCGCAAGGCGCCCGGCCGGCCGCTGACTTACGGGACGACGTCGGACTTCCTCGCCCATTTCGGCCTGGAAGCGCTCGGCGACCTGCCGGGGCTTGACGACCTCAAGGGGACGGGCCTGTTCGACGGCACGTTGCCGGCGGACTTCAGCGTGCCGGAGCCGTCGGACGATCCGGCATTGCACCCTGACGAAGAGCCGCTGGAATCTGACGACCTCGACCTTGGCTTGGCGCCTCGTGTTGAGGGGACGGAGGAGTAGGGCTCTTCTCGTCTCGCGGCTTGCCATCGTTTGTGCGTCTTCGACCTGGGGTCGGGGGGCAGCCACAAGCTCGGACGCCAAGCGGCTCTCGCCGAGGGGCCCTCAGCCAAAATTTTCGCAAAATTGCGCTTTCTCAGAGGTATAGTCGGGAGAGGTCAAGCAACCGTGCCCATGGGACGCGGGCAGAAAGCCAATCCGGTCCTTGTTTTTGCGCGCCGTGAGGCCTAGGTTCTGCCTGAAATAGCGACGCGAGGCGCCCGACCGCGCGGCCCGTCGTTGCGGAGGGTTAACCCAATGGGTTCTATGAGTCTCTGGCACTGGATCGTAGTGATTGGCGTCGTGCTCCTGCTGTTCGGGCGCGGCAAGATCTCCGAGCTGATGGGCGACGTTGCCCAGGGCATCAAGGCCTTCAAGAAGGGCATGTCGGACGACGACAAGGCCGATGCGCCAAAGATCGAGCCCGGCAAGAGCGAACCGGTGAAGACGCTGGATCACCAGAGCGCTGATTCATCCGCCACCGGCGCCAAACCTCGGGCGGAAGCCTCGTCAGGCTGATGCCGGGCTGGTCAGTCGGTAGCCCGGATTGACTTGAAGCGAAATCCGGGGTCGACCTCGCAGGGGCACGGCCGGGATGTCGCTTCGCTCAACTCTGCCTTACAAGGTCAGCGGCACGAGTTTGCGTTGAGGCGGTCGCCGAGCGGCAGCGGCGGCTGGAGTGCAATGCGTGACATTGCAAGGTAGAATTTGTCGTTTATCGGCGCCGATCGTCATCGCGCTTGGTTTGGAGCTAACGTGCAGTGTTCGGCATTGAATGGTCGGAATATGCCGTCATCGCCATAGTGGCGCTGATTGTCATCGGGCCGAAGGAGTTGCCCGCCGTGCTGCGCACGATCGGGCAATGGACCACCAAAATCCGGCGCATGGCGGCGGAATTCCAGAGCCAATTCCAGGAAGCGCTGCGCGAGGCCGAGATGGCCGATCTCAAGAAGGAGGTCGACAATCTCAACGATGTCGCGAAAGGCTTCTCCCAATTCGACGATCCAATCAAGGAGGCGACAAAATGGGAGGCCAACCCGGATGGCCTCGCCAAATCCGCCGAAGCGTCGTCCGCCGAAGCGCCGCCCGAGAGCGCGCCTGTTGCGCCTGTGCCCCCTGCCGAGCCTCCCTCGCAAGCGGGGGAGGGTAAATCGGTTCATCCGCCCCTGCCTGCGGGCGACGGCACGCTAGGCGAAGAGTCGTTTCCGATCTCGGTGGACCAGTCAACGATTGAGCAAACCCCCGCTGCTGCTTCTCCTGCGGGCAAGGGAGAGAACGGTGGAGGCGCCGCCGAAGCGCCTGCTGCACCGCCTCTCGCCCAGCCGCCCTTGTCTCAAGACAGCGGCCAAAAGGGCAGTGAAGGGGGCGTTCGTTCATGACCCAGGACGACATCGAAAGCACCAAGGCGCCGTTGATGGACCACTTGATGGAGCTGCGTTCGCGGCTCATCAAGGCGCTGCTGGCGTTCGGCATCGCGCTCATCGGCTGCTTCTTCTTTGCCAAGCAGATCTATAACGTGCTGACGTGGCCCTATGTGTGGGTGGTCGGCGCTGAGAATTCGAAGTTCATCTATACCGGGCTCCTCGAATATTTCGTCGTCCAGCTCAAGCTCGCGATGTTCGGCGCCGCCTTCATTTCGTTCCCGGTCGTCGCTGCCCAGCTCTACATGTTTGTCGCGCCGGGTCTCTATCGCCACGAGCGCGACGCCTTCCTTCCGTATCTCGTCGCGACACCGATCATGTTCGTCCTCGGCGCGATGGTCGTCTACGGCGTGGTGTGGCCGATGCTCACGCGCTTTTCCATCGGCATGCAGCAACTCGGCACGGATGGCCGGGCGACGATCGAGCTTCTGCCCAAGGTCGACGACTATCTCAGCCTGATGATGCGGCTCATCCTCGCCTTCGGCGTGGCGTTTCAACTTCCGGTAGTTCTCACGCTCCTCGGGCGTGTCGGCATCATCACGTCCGACCAGCTCAAATCGAAGCGCCGCTATTTCATTGTGGTTGCCTTCGTGATCGCGGCCGTGCTCACCCCTCCTGACGTGCTCAGCCAGATGTCCCTTGCGGTCCCTCTGCTGCTTCTGTACGAGGCTTCGGTGTTGTCAGTACGTTGGGTCGAGCGCAAGGCAAAGGCGAGTACCACCGCCGAGGCGAAGCCCGCCGAGTGAATTGGAGCGCGGGCGTCCGCCCGCTTGTTATGTTGACCGAAAGGCGGGCAGGACGCCCGCGCTCCGAGAGCTTGCATGCATGACATCAAGTGGATTCGCGAAAATCCGGAGGCGTTCGATCGCGCCTTGACGCGGCGCGGACTCTCCTCCGCGTCGGCGCGGCTGATCG
>JASHYD010000995.1 GCA_030043175.1 Xanthobacteraceae bacterium
ATCGCTACTGGAATATCGTCGAGAACAAGCGCTGCGCCGGTGGCAAAGTGGTCCAGCGGCAGGTGCTGTATCTCGGCGAAATCAATGACAGCCAGCGGGAGGCTTGGTGTCAGTCGATCGAAGCCTTCGACGAGGGTAGCCGACGGCGCCGGCAGCTGGCGCTGACCAGCACCTATTTTGAGTCATCGCAGCCGGACGACGAGAACGACAAGCAGCGTTACGCGACAGCCGCGACAAGCGCTCAGACTGCGTCCAGGTGGTGATCGCACTGATCGTGACGCCCGACGGCTTCCCGCTCGCCTATGAGGTTCTGCCAGGGAACACGGCAGACTGTACGACGCTGCGCAGCGCGCTGGGGATGCACAGTTCCAGCCGGCGTATTTCGTAAATGGACTTCTTCAGAGCGGCTGCGCTTCTTTCATCAGCAAGCAGCTCGCGTCTCCCACCCTTTCGGGCAATGAGTCCTCAGCACGAAGTGGCGCACGCACCGTGTCAGGAGAGCTCGCGTTCGATCGCGGACGAGCTCTCCAGACAGTAGTAACCGGCGAGCCGGCTGACGACCGCTTCACGCATCCAATGCGCCAGGATGCGGCTCACGTTCTCCCGCGAGATTCCGGCCATAGTGGCGAGATCGGTTTGGGTGACCCTTTGGCGGATCAGAACACGCCCATTGCCGACATCCTGGCCGAAGGCCTCCGCGAGGCTCAGAAGCACGCGCGCCACCCGCCCCTTGAGGGACATGAAGGTTGCCGCCACCAGTGCATCATTTGTGGCGCGCAGGCGGCGCGCGAGCAACATCATCCCGTGGCGGTATAGCTCAGGATGGTCGGTCGCGAACGTCGTGAAGAGGGCGCTGCTGATGAAGCAGAGCTTTGATTCCCGCAGACCTTCGACCGAGGCCGACCGCGGGCCGCCGTCCAGCATCGATAGCTCGCCGACAATAGCGCCGGGCCCGAGAATGGCGAGAGTGCGCTCCCCACCGCCGACCGTGACGATGCTGACTTTGAGCAGGCCCTCGTCGAGCCGATAGCACCCATCGGAGGGATCGCCGGAAAGGAAAAGCGACCGACCAGCCTTAAGCGAGACGGTACGGCCCTTGGCAAAAAGCTCGGAGAAGAGCTTCGTCGGCAGAGCCGACAGCACATGGTCGGCAGAAGGCGGCGGGATCGCCATGGCAACCCCTCCGGGTTGAGTCGTGAATTTGTGGCAGTATAGCGCACGGGGATCGCTTCGCGCCCATGTTCTGGCTTATGATGCTACCGGACGGTCGCAGTGTCGGTTCAAGGCGCGCGAACCTGAAGATGCAGCCTGAGGTGAGCCTTGGAATCAGGCAAACTCGATCGTGCTAGCGAGCCGGACATGCGGCGTAAGCTCGCCGTCATCCTGGCCGCGGACGTCGCGGGTTACAGCCGCCTCGTTGCCGCCGACGAGGAGGACACGGTGCGGCGCTTCCGAGAGGCTGCAGCGGCCTTCGGCGAGCGGGTGCAAAAATATCGCGGCCGGGTATTCAACACCGCTGGCGACGCCATTCTGGCCGAGTTCGGGAGCGCGGTCGATGCGACCCGCTGCGCGATTGATATTCAGGATGCCAATGACGCACACAACGCTGCGGTCGACCCTTCAAGAAGGATTCTGTTCCGGATCGGCATCGCAATCGGCGACGTTCTGGTCTGCGACAACGGCGATCTCCTGGGGGACGGCGTCAACATCGCGGCGCGGCTAGAGGGCATCGCCGAGCCGGGTGGCGTGTGTATTTCCGACGACGTCAAGGTGCATGCCGCGAACAAGATCGCTGTGGGCGTCCACGATCTCGGCGAGCAGACGCTGAAGAACATCCCGCGCGGTATTCGTGCCCATCGGCTCGAGCCGGCCGGCAAGAACACATCCGCGCCGGTCGCAAAGCCACAGCGCAGGCTTGCGGCCCGCATGTGGGCGGGTGGCGCGATTGCCGTGCTCCTCGTCGTTTCCGGAGCGGTTCTTGTCGTCCAGTATGCGTCGCCCTCCCCGCCCGCCGCCGTCTCCCTTCCCTCCATTACGACCGCCTCAGCTGGCGTCGCGCTCCGGTTCGATGCCGCGAGCGTGCCACTGGTGACCGACCGGGTTCGCAGCAACCTTGCAGATTATGTCCGGCAACCGGACTTCAAGGCGATCGCGATCTCGCACATCGGCTGGGGCGTATCGAGCGGACTCCCCGATTCAGTCAGTGCCGAACGAGACGCACTTGACCGATGTAAGCGGCGGGACCCCAAGGGCGCCTGTCGGATTTATGCAGTGGGGGATCAGGTGGTTTGGCCGCCGCCACCGGCTCCCCTTTCCGCCGATTTTCATCCCGAGCCCCTAGATGTTCCGCTCGAAATGGCCGATCAGGCCATCATCAAGGGAATGCCGAACCCAGCGGGCCTCGACGTCTTTCTCAAGAGTAACAATCATAAGGCACTCGCCGTGAGCGACAAGGGCTTCTCCTCCATGGTGGACCGTGCCGACCGGGCAGAGGCGATCCGGCTTGCTGTCGAGCGCTGCTCTGATTTCGCCAAATCGCCCTGCCTGCTGGTCTCCGTCGATGGTTTGCTAACGGTCCGAGTCCCCCGTTCCCGCGGCATCGTCCGGCCCTATACGCTCGCGGGCGAGACAGAGATGAGCGAAGCCGACAGGGAGCGCATCGCAAAGATCTACGGCGGAAAGGATTGGCGGGCACTGGCGAAGGGAGGGTCGGGGCACTGGTACGCAGTCAGTGCGATTGAAACCGAAATTGCCGCTGCCGATCGCGTCCTGCAGGAGTGCCACCGCACCGAGGCGGAATGTCAGCTGCACGCCATCGGAAATTTCCGGATCGACCAACGCGTTCGCTGATGAGGTGGTCGACGGCATTCAGGGGTCGCGCCGCCGCGCTTCGGCGTCATCCCTCGTTGCGCAGCCTCCACTGCGAAATCGATTGCGATTGCCTTTGCGTCACGAACGGCGCCGTCTCGGTTCTCGCAAGCGGCTGGCTCGCGATCGACACGCCGAGTTCGCGGGCGGTTCCAAGCCGCCGCAACATCAATGATCAGACTGCCAAAATTCGCTTCCAGTATCTTGGGCCCAGCCAGGTGAGCAAACCCTTGGCGTCCGGCGAATTGTGGCGCCAGATCGGGCTGAAGCGGCAAGCTACCGACAGCTGCAATTTGATCTATGTCATGTGGCACATCGAGCCCGATACAAGAGTGGCGGTTTTAATGAGGCAAAAACCCGCTCCACATGCCCACGACTAATGCGGCGTGCGCGACACCTCAATTTCAAGTCGCAGAACGGCGCCTCCCCCATCCATCCCGGAGAGGCGCACAAGATGCGCGCCGACCTTCACGGCAAGGACCTGACCGTCACGGCCGACCGCAAGATTGCGTGGCGAGGTGAAAATGCATCGGTCGGCCGCTAGCCTCGATTTCCATGCCCCGGAATTTACCTAACATTGCGTCGATTACCCAGCACATGACCCAGCGAGCAGACCCAGTGCATCTCGCTACTGAATGATCCGGAGGGATCGGCCACCCCACCACGGGACTTTCACGGGCTTATTGAAGAGCCCCGATGAAAGAACGATGGGAAGATGGGCGCGGCGATGGAACCGTACAGTGATTTCCCTTTCCGTAATGGCGATGTCAGCCGGCATGTCGATGAGATCGCGGAAGATCTGCCGGGCCTGGGCGTCTTCATAGCCGCGCATGCGGCGGGCCATGAGACGATAGAGCCCCGATGCGAGGACGAGCAGCGCCATATCGAAGTCAACCTTCATGCCGACCGATGATGATAGCG
>JASHYD010000996.1 GCA_030043175.1 Xanthobacteraceae bacterium
AATCGGAGCGCGAATGTCGATTTCCTTGAGAGCCTTGGGAACGCGGCGCCAATAATACAAAACGTCATTGCGGGGGACCAAAAATCGGTCCTGTTGCGGCTGCCGAAGCATCGTGCCTCCCGAGGATGTATCCCAGTCTGTATCCCATATTGTATCCCACAAAGAGGCAAAACTGGGGAGCAGCAGGAGCGAGCAGCTCCTTTTTCCGCCGTTTTATCAAATGTTTATTGACAAGTCGTTCGGCTGGCTATTGGTGCGGTCGAGAGGACTCGAACCTCCACGAGTTGCCCCACTAGCACCTCAAGCTAGCGCGTCTACCAGTTCCGCCACGACCGCATCGGGAGGGACGCCTAGCCGCAAAAGGGCCAAGGCGCCGAGCAACCCGCACGATGTAACAAATCGGGGGTGCCGGTACAAGAGCGGCGCGTCCCGGGGATCACAATGGCAGCGATCATCGACGTCAGGATGCTTGCAGGCAATAACTAGGACGCCAATATTTTCGGCAGGCCGGTGGCCGGATAGGCGGAGATATGGCCGCTCCATCCTTAACGTATTCGGTTGACATCGATCGGCGGCAGTCCGAGGCTGCAATGCGCGCCGGCCGAAGCGCAAGCGATTTCGGGCGCGAACGGCAACATGGCTTCGGCGAGTAGACGCGCAAAGCACTTGGGCGGGGGCATTCAATGCGGCCTGTCGCTCCATCGCACCTGCCCCGACGTGGTTAGCCAATGACCAAAACCCGCGACGAAATCGCGACGCTGGTGTGTGCCGCCCCCAGCATGCCGCCCGCTTGGCGCGTCGAAACGACGCCGGTCCACTATGAGGATGCGCTCGCCTTCATGGAGGCGCGCGCGGCCGCCATCGCGTCGGGCGACGACGACGAGCTGGTCTGGCTGATCGAGCATCCGGCACTCTACACGGCCGGCACCAGCGCGCGCCCCGAACATCTTGTCGCGCCGCGGTTTCCGGTGTTTGCGGCCGGCCGCGGCGGTCAGTTCACCTATCACGGGCCAGGCCAGCGCGTCGTCTACGTCATGCTCGACCTGAAACGCCGCCGCGGCGACGTGCGCCAGTTCGTGGCGGACCTGGAGGAATGGCTGATCCGGACGGTGGCTGCCTTCAACATCCGCGGTGAGCGCCGCGAGGAGCGGATCGGCGTGTGGGTGCGCCGCCCCGACAAGGGCGAGGGCTGCGAGGACAAGATCGCGGCCATCGGCATCAGGGTCAAGCGCTGGGTCAGTCTCCACGGTATCAGCCTCAATGTTGATCCCAACCTTGGCCATTTCGGCGGCATCGTGCCCTGCGGCATCGACGAGCCGCGCTTCGGGGTAACGAGCTTTGTCGACCTCGGTCACGTGGTGAACATGCCGGAGGTCGACATTGCGCTGCGGGCCGCATTCGAGCGGGTGTTCGGGCCAGTACGGGCGGAGTTGTAAGGTTGTACGCGTCGGCTCTTGCGATGCCGCCCCATAAGTCAGAACCCGTAGGGCGCACAGCACGCCGCTCGCTTGTTGGGCCCTAACCCGCATCTTGCCCCCCTAGACTGTCGGCAAGAGCGAAAACCCCTCGCCAGGGCGACGGCAACTCAGATCGCGTTCCGACGCGTCCTCAATCTCGATCGAGTCTACGCGGGCAAGCGGCGGCCCGCTTCGGCAGTGCTCGATGAGTTGCGCCACGGCGGGGGGCGGACCGGCAACCAAAATCTCGACGGAACCGTCGAGCCGGTTGCGGACCCAGCCATCGAGTCCGAGCCTCAAGGCCTTGCGTTCCGTCCATATGCGAAAGCCGATTTTTTGGACGATGCCCCGGATCGTCAGCCGCTTGATCTCCTGAGGTTCGATCGCCATGAAGAAATCGCTCCGAGCCTTCCTGCCTCCGCGCGCCGGGTCAGCCGGGAGGGGTGTTGTTCCGGACGTGCTGTTTCTCGCCAAGCCCCGCTTCAAACAACCAGGCAGCGTGGCGCTACCTCGATATTGTGACGCAGGCGGACGCGATACCGGGCCGGGGCCGGCCAGGACCGTGGTCGCGCCCAATATAACCAACGCAGCGCGGCGGCGGCGCGACATTAGGCGTTAAGCCCCGCGACATCGCGCGGGGTGACGCGCCGCAGCACTCCATGAACGCTCGAGTCGGGCGCGGGCACGACGGACGCATGGACGCACCCGCATGACGATGAAACGGTACCCTGGCAGGCGAGCGCAGCCGAACCGTACGCAAAATGCAGCATGCAAGTCTCATGTGTGCAACGGCGGTTTGACCATTGCGTGCCGAGCCCGGAATCCAAAGCCTCGCGAGAGGGATGGACGCGCGCTTGCCGCCAAAGGCCAGACCGGGCGCCCCCCGAATTGGAACCGGCCTCACGCCGTCTGCCGCGGTTGCGGCCAGGTTCCGGGAGCCGTGGACTTCTCAATGCATTGCGCAAGCTCGGCGGTTTGATTCCGCTCCCGGACCTGATAAACCACCCAGCCGGAATTGAGAAGCGGATTGCGGAACTCACAGCCCATTCGCGATCCTAATTGACAATTTTTCCGGATGCTCGGCTGTCCTCAAACCGAGCCCGGAGATAGGCATGACGACGGAGAGATGATTCGATCTCAATCGAACGCACTGCCGCCCCTTCCCAGATCCGAGCTTGGAAGGCCCCTGGGCCTCTCCGCCCCAGGTGGCGGAGGCCAGCAGAAGGAACGAGTCACGCGGATGACGACCTTCAAGTCAGATTTTCTCAACGTGCTGTCGAGCCGCGG
>JASHYD010000997.1 GCA_030043175.1 Xanthobacteraceae bacterium
GAGATCACCGCGTCCTTGCGCCTCGCCGCCGCTGCCTCGCTGCCCTCCATGCCTGCCTCGGGCCCCGACCCCGACCCTTTCGTGCCCACGGGGGAGCGCAGGGTGGAGGCCGGCGCAAAATAGGGAGGAGGATGCCGGGATGAAGTTCGGACCCGTCGCGCCCGGCGACGCCAAGGGTGGCGTCGTCGTCCATTCGATCCGGCAGGGCGGTGTGGTGCTCAAGAAGGGCAGCGTGGTGGCTGATCGCGACATTGCGGCGCTGGAGGCCGCCGGCATCAAGGCCGTGATGATTGCGCGAATTGAGCCAGGCGACGTCTGCGAGGACGTGGCGGCCGCCGAACTCGCCAAGGCTATCGCCGGCGAAGGCGTGCAATTGGACCGGGCTTTCACCGGGCGGGCCAATCTGTTCGCCGAGACAGCCGGCGTGGTCGTGGTCGATCCGGTCGGCGTCGACCGTTTCAACGAGGTCGATGCGGATATCACGCTCGCCACGCTCGATGCCTTCGCGTCGGTCGTGCCCGGCAAGATGATCGCGACAGTGAAAATCATTCCCTTCGCGGTGAGCGCCGCGGCACGTGACAAGGGGCTTGCGGTTGCGCGCGCTGCTTCGCCTTTAATTCGTGTCGCGCCATATCGGCTCCGCAAGGTTGGCGTCATCTCTACCGTGCTGCCGGGCCTTGCCGACAAGGTGATCGAGAAGACCCTGCGGGTGACGCAGGAGCGGCTCGTGCCCGCGGGCGCCAAGATCGTGGCCGAACGGCGCGTCGCGCATGAGTCCGCGGCGCTCGCACGCGCACTTTGCGATGTGCTCGACGCCGGCGCCGAACTCGCCATCGTGTTCGGCGCCTCAGCGATTGCGGACCGGCGCGACGTCATTCCGGCGGCCGTCGAGGAGGTTGGCGGTGTAATCGAGCATTTCGGCATGCCGGTTGATCCGGGCAATCTCATGCTGGTGGCGTCTATCGGCGGTCGTCCGGTGCTCGGTGCGCCCGGCTGTGCCCGCAGCCCGCGCGAAAACGGCTTCGACTGGGTGCTCGAGCGGCTGCTGTGCGGGCTGCCGGTGACGCGGCGCGACATTACCGCCATGGGAGTTGGCGGCTTGCTGATGGAAATCGTCACCCGCCCGCAGCCACGCGCCGTCGAGGCCAAGCCCGGCCGCCGCATCGCCGCAATCGTGCTGGCGGCCGGGCGCTCGACGCGCATGGGTGGAGCCAATAAGCTTTTGGCCGAGATCAATGGCCGGCAGCTGGTGCGGATTGCAGCCGAGGAGGCGCTGGCGTCGCAGGCGCGGCCCGTCATCGTGGTAACCGGCCATCAGCACGAGCGCGTGGAAGCGGCGCTCAAGGGCATCGACGTAAGGCTGGCGCACAACGGAGATTTCGCCGACGGTCTTTCCAGTTCGCTCAAGGTCGGCATTGCGGCGGTACCTGCCGACGTGGACGGCGCCATCGTGTGCCTCGGCGACATGCCCCAGGTTAACGCACAGCTCATCGACCGGCTGCTTGCCGCCTTTGATCCGGAAAAGGGCGCGCTGGTCGTGGTGCCGACCATCGAGGGCAAGCGCGGCAACCCGGTGGTATGGTCGCGCCGCTTCTTCCCGGAACTGGCGGCGCTCGACGGCGATGTCGGCGCGCGCCATCTCATCGCAAGCTATCCCGAGGCCGTGACCGAACTGCCGGTCGCCGGCAAAGCAGCGCTCGTCGATGTCGATACGCCTGATGCGCTCAAGGCTGTCAAGGCTGAGATCGAGCGCACGTGAAGCCTCCCCTCGCCTGAAGCGAGGGGCGAGCCTGGCCGGCTCCGGCTATCCGGATCGAAGTTCCTGCCCCGCCCCGTTGCGACGCGCGACGACCACCAGGCGAAATGCTGGAATCAGACCGCGAGAAATCGCATAGGTGGATCACGGTCGTCGGGGTATATCAAAACCCCGACACTGCCTCATCATTTTGCGATGCCCTTGGATCAATCGATGGACGACGTTGCCACACCACACGAACCGGCCGCCGCCGCGCAATCCGGCAAACACCTCGCCATCCTGTTCCTCAATCTCGCGCACGCCCTCGATCATTTCGTGCTGCTGATCTTTCCGGCTGTGGTGATCTCCCTCGGATTCGTGTTCGGGCGTCCCTACGACGAGATGATCGCGCTGTCGACCGGGGCGTTCGTGGCATTCGGGTTGTTTTCGATTCCTGCAGGCTGGCTCGCCGACCGCTGGAGTCGACGCAACATGATGGCGCTGTTTTATTTCGGCTGCGGCGCCTCGCTTGTCGCCGCCGGCCTGGCGCCGACGCCCTTATGGCTTGCGGTCGCGATGTTTTTCGTTGGTATGTTCGCTGCCATCTATCACCCGGTTGGCATGGCGATGTTGCTCGATGTCTCGCGGGCGCGGCCGCGCACACTCGCATTCAACGGCGTGTGCGGCAATCTCGGCGTGACGCTGGCGGCCGGGATTTCCACCACCCTCGCAGCATGGATCGACTGGCGCGCCGCCTTCTTCGCGCCGGCCGCGGTGTGTCTCGCCCTCGGTATCGCCTATCTGGCGCTGGTGCCCAATGACCGCCACCGCACCGGTAAGCGCAGCGCCACCGCGAACGTCGTTTTGTCACCGCGCGCCGCCGCCGTGATGTTCGCCAGTTACGTGGCGATCTCACTTGCGGGCGGCCTCACCTTCAACACCACGCTGATCGCGCTGCCCAAGCTTGTGGCCGAGCGGATCGGCGAGGGCGTGCCGCTGATCGTGGTCGGGTGGCTCGCGACCGGCATCTTCCTGTGCGGCGCGCTGGCGCAGCTTGCGGTCGGCCGGCTGATCGAGCGGACGCCGCCCCACCTCCTTTTCGCCGCCGTGGCGACAGTGCAATTTTTCGGCGTCGCCTGGGCCGGCCACGCCGCCGGCGCGGCGCTGATCGCAGCGCTGGCGGTGGTGATCGCCGCGATCTACGGCCAGACGACGGTTGGCGATATCGTGATCGCGCGCTACATCCCCGACGCTTGGCGCGGCCGGGTCTATGCGGTGAGGTATTTTCTCACCTTCATCACCTCGGGCGTCGCGGTCCAGCTCATCGCCCAGCTCTACGGCCGCGGCGGCTTCGACCTCGTGCTCGCTGCGATTGCCGTGACGGGCTTCATTCTGATGGCGGGCGTTTACGTGATGGCAGCGGCCGTCAACAGTGCCGAGGCAGTCCACCGGACGCCGCAGCCGGCGGAGTAGAGCAACTGGGCTTGGCTGCCGGGCGGCTGCCACAGAAAAAACTTTCGTTGCCCCGCCCCCCTTTGAATGACTCGCCAATTGCGCCTGCGGCTTGCCCTCATGGCGCCGAAAGACCGTTCGACCGGAACGGGCGGCAGCCTCGTCGGCCGGCGCCGTTTGCGAAGCCTGCCACGAACGTTGACCGCCAATCGCCGAGACTCGAACCCGCGCACAAAGATCAGCGAAATTATTTTACCGGTTCGTCGCCTCGTGCTCCCGCCAGAGCGCTTGGCTGGCTGGCATTGATCTCGGCCTCCAAGGAGGGCATGACACTCTCGCCGGGCGCCAAGGTCGAGAATTCCCGGAGGTTCGCGACGCACGAGAACGCACTCGCTTGCACCCAACGGTCCGGTAAGAAGCGGCGCCCGCAGGCCATCCACGCCAAGATCACCAACAGCCGAAAGGACTTTCCTGCACAAGGAAACAACGAAGATCGCCGACGCCTTCGGGCTGATCTGCGTGGGCAATGTATCGGGCCGCTGGCTTGAGGCAACGAACCGCAAGTCGTCGGCTGATACCAGCACGGGAATGTCTCGCAAGATGCTGCGGTATGAGGCGATTGCGCGCGTGGCAACGTTTGTGGATACCTCCGAGCACCTAACCACTCAGACCTGTTGCGAATGCGGATGCTTCGGCGGCCCGAACGGGCTGAAGGGTCTCGAAATAAGAGAATGGACGTGTGACGAGTGCGGCGCTGTTCATGATCGCGACGTTAACGCCGCGCGTAACATTCTCCGTCTGGGACGTCAGACGCTTGCAGAAGGAAGCTCCATCCACGGGTTGGATGGAGAGGACGTCACCGCACGGACACGAATTCTTGCAGCTCTCGACCAGATGAACGATGGACTTGCTCCGCCGCCATGAACTGCGCCTTGGCAAGCGCCGCGAAGCGACCGCCGAGTTGCACCAATTCATCGAACGTGCCGGCCTCGACGATGTGGCCATTCTCGAACACCAGGATGCGGGTGGCATTGCGAACCGTCGACAGGCGGTGAGCAATCACGAACGTCGTGCGATGCTTCATCACTTCATCGAGCGCAGCTTGCACTTTCGCCTCGGTTGCGACGTCGAGGGCGCTCGTGGCCTCGTCGAGAATTAGAATCGGCGGGTCTTTGAGAAGGGCGCGCGCGATCGACAGGCGTTGTCGCTCGCCGCCGGACAGTACGCGTCCCCGCTCGCCCACCGACGCTTCGAAGCCGTCCGGCGTATTTTCGATAAAATCCAAGGCCTGGGCGCGTTGAGCCGCATCGCGCATCTCCGCGAGCGTGGCATCCGGCTTGCCAATGCGCAGGTTATCGGCGACCGACCGGTTGAGCAGCAGCGCTTCCTGGAACACGACGCCGATGTTGCGGCGCAGCGAAGCTAGCTTGAGGTCGCGGATATCGATGCCATCCACCTGAATCTTGCCGGATTGCGGATCGAAAGCGCGGTGCAGGAGCGCGAGCGCAGTCGTCTTGCCGGCCCCGGTTTCGCCGACCAGCGCGATGGTTTCGCCGGGCAGCGCCACGAAGTTAAGATCGGCAACGGCCGGTCGCTTACCATCATACGAAAACGTAACGTCGCGGAATTCCACGGTTCCGCGGACGCGTTGCGGATCGATGGCGTCGGGCCGGTCACGCAC
>JASHYD010000998.1 GCA_030043175.1 Xanthobacteraceae bacterium
TTGGACCGCGCGGATCTGGATTTCCGGCAATGAATTCTTGGATGTATGCAGGTTCATCTTTCGGGATGGCGAGTTGATCATGAATGCAGCAACTCGGATATGCGGGAATTTGACCTTAACGCATTCATGGTTTTACGAGCAATTACTCCATTGGAACTTCTTAAGGTTTGCGTCCTCGACCCGGGCATGCGCTGGACACCTCGCGGCGCTCACGTTGTTCTTCAACTCAGGGCTGCCGCCCTAACCAACAACCGATGGAACGCATTCTGGCGCAAAATCTCCTTGTACGGCGTGAAGATCGAGGCCGATTGTGCCGCCTGATAATCCTCCACATCATTTGGGAATCACACCCGGCCCTTCTTATGCGCGAAATCAATCATCGCGCCAAAAAATATGCTCAGCGTCGTGCATTCGATCGCCCAGCAGACTGCCACGCAAAATCCCGAAGATTTCGTCGAGCGCTTCTCCGAGCGCATCCAGGCGCTGTCAGCCAACCAGGACCTGCTTGTCCGCAACGCATGGAATGGGGCCGAGATCAAGGATCTGACCCGCGCCCAGTTCGCGCGCTTCGCCGATCTCATCGGTTCCCGCATCGACGTGTACGGCCCTAAGCTGCGCTTGAAGCCGGCTTCTGCTCAGGCCACGAGCGGATCACTATCCAACAGCAAGAGCCGCAACTGGGCGGCCCCTTCTATTCATTTCGCAAGCAGTCGGCTAAAGTCGACTCATGCTGGGCCGATTGTTATGGGCCAATCCGGTCAACCATCATCGAATCCCCGTCCTTGTGAACGTGAACGTAGAAATTGCCGCCGCGGAACACGCCGTTGGCCAAGTACCGGACACCGTCTGGATTACCCGAGTATTGCAGCGAAGCGGGTTCGCCGGGACGGTAGCCGCGATCAAGCCAGCCACACTGACCAGGACCCGGAGGTGCGACGCCGGCCCCTACATCTGTCGGTTCGAAACGAACGATGATCGTGCCGGCAATAATCTCCGCCTTCATCGCGCCACCGCCGTGGCAGATCATGGGATAGCCTGCTTGCTGGCCGAATGCCGTAGCGGATGCCATCGAAAGGAGACCGACAGCCAATCCGAGAGATGCAAATGTGTACACCTGATTTCCTCCTCATCGAAGATAAGCACCATCGCAATTTGGTCGCTATGTCCGCGCAGGAGGTTCAGCCGATCGTCGGCCCAATCGACTATGGCGTGATGTCCGTCACACCATCGCTGGGAGGCAGTACCTGCAAGCTCTTCGGCATCACCCAAGGCGCCCTCACGAGCACCACGCCTGGAACGGCTTTGCGGGGTCTCGGGCAACCTGGCACGCGCTGGACATGCTGGCGGATGGGATGGAGCCCGGGCTGCGCTGCGGCGGATCGCTGTTTGCACCGAAATGAGCGGGTGATCCTACCCCTCGTCTCGTTCGCCACCCTTGGCTCTGAGCTTGAAAAGAAGCGCCGCCACGAAAGCGATTGCCAACAGGATAAAGCTCACCCGGACGGTAAGAGGGAGCAGAATGGACCAATCGGCCTCGTGCGGCGTGAGCACGGAGTAGCACGAGAAGCTA
The DNA here is from genome assembly GCA_030043175.1 of Xanthobacteraceae bacterium. Next base: position 1,571 of record JASHYD010000998.1, read on the forward strand.
CCATAAACGACACAAGTCAGCAGAATGAATGTCAGTCCGAGATAGGAGTTCGAGCGTGCCAGAGACTCGGGCGTCGGCAACAAGCGTTCCCAAAGCCCAACCTGGGTCGGCAGGGCAATCGCGCGGGCTAGAATGCTCCGGATGGCGAGCAGCTGCAGTGCAGGAGTCCCGACGGAGATCAAGATAACAGGCGGCGCTACGATCGCCGCAGCGACGACCCCGTGGCTGAGTCCAATCGCCTGAGAGAGCACCTCGACCAAATCGCCGCTTGTCGTTGTCTCGTGCACCACGACCATCGGGATAACCAAAGAAGGTACAGCCGATTGATCCAGCGCCTCCACTGCTCCAGGCGCCTTAGCGCTCAGCCTTGCGGGTCTCGTTTACCAGGTAGACCCGGCCCCCGAGCGGCCAGACCATCGGCGCGGTGAAGCGCCAGCCATCCCGCGTGCGTGTGAAGCGATGTTCCTCCAGCGACCGATCGTTGGGCGACTCATCCATTACGACGCTCCTGATGGGGCGTAGCCGTGAGCGAACAGCTTCGCGTGCACAAGGGCCGATCAGCCGTGAGGAGATCACGACCCGCAGCGTGACCGCCGACAGGAGTAGGGCCAAGAGCAGCGCGCTCCTTCGTCTGGGCCCGACACGTACGCTCTATTCGGACCTTGGACACGGTACACCCGTTGCCTAGCTATATGGAGCCGTCACTCGGCGGCATGATTGAACGTTGGTGAGCATTCATCGTGACTTGCGTTCAAGCGAGTCGGGCTCCGGGCGACATTCGTCATTTTTGTGATGGCGGTCACACGTCGCGCCCCACGGGAGCGTATTGAGCCGCTGCTCGAAGGCGGGCCAGAGACAGCCCGGGAGGGGAAGGTTTTTTGGAGATTGGTTCCTGCGGTGAGAGCGCTGACCACACTGGGCCCCCGATCGACTTGCCTCAGTTTCCGGCAGCCACCCACGTGCAGTTGTAACTAGACGCGCTCGGTTCGCAGGTGGAAAGGACGGTTTTCGTGCTTTTCTCGACCATCTCGATGTCGCTGAATGTCGGCCACGGACCGGAGCTTCTCCAGTCGATATCGCCGAACGCCACCGTCCCGAAGTCGGCGAGGGCGTACTTGCCGCCGCCGGGCCGCTCTACGATCCATTCGGCGGTGCCGCGCCAGCAAAGAACGGACGGATTGCACTCTTGTGTCGTCGTGAAGCTGCTTCCAGTGGTCACGTCTTTGACGCTTAGGACGTAGGCGCCCAGCCCAACATAAGGTACGAAAGTTACTGAGGCCTCAATAAGATCCCCGGGGTTAACGGTGAAGAGCTCGCCGCCCGGGCTATCCGGGCCGACGTACATTTCCCAAAAGGCCTTGTAGTAGAGGGGGGTGGCCGCGGTGCCACAAACTGCAACCGTTCCGCTTTGCTCGACCGTGGAGGTACCGTCGCCGTCGAGGCCAACCCAGATGGAGACCTTGGCGTAAGGGGTAGTGCAGAACACGCTCGGCTGGGTCCACCTAGCCATCACGTAGGAGAAGGTTGTGGGCGGCGCCAAACCCTTCTTCGTCAGCCCAAGACCGGGGCCATACAAGACGGCCCCCGACCATGTGTTCAACTTCTCCTGAGCTTCGGTGCTCGACACAGCCACCAGACTGCCAAAAGCAAAAAGGACGGCCGCGAGTGCTGCGTTCGGCGACATGGTCAAATCTCCGGCTCGCAATATTGTCTGTTCGTCGTCAGCGACAGCGCCCGGGTTCAAATCGTTCCGATCGCTATGATCGTCGCAACTTGCGAGACGGCGATAACCGCCCCCCGGGGAGCGCTCGAGTCGCCCGCTTCAACCAATTTGAAAGGATTTGATGGTTCCCTTTGGTCGCGATTCGCGCGACGAAGGGGACCATTCCGGGGCAAGCACCTCTCTGAGGCGATAGGTTAGGGCCTGTCCTCATTTAGGCCAGCCTCGCTGCTACTTGGCTGGTGCGGGGTCATGTCTGAATCGAAAGGGGAACGGATCGGAATCGTATTAGGAACATCGTTTTTTGATGCCGGTGCGAAGCGATTTGGGATTCACGAATCACCAA